>JBARUM010000205.1:0-9832 GCA_049645725.1 Maribacter sp. | reverse complement strand
GAAGGGTTTTCCAAGGTCAGGGAATTCTTTAGCCCCGACTACACAAGCACCAAACCGGAACACCGAAGGGAAGACTATAGAACCACCCTCCACTGGGAGCCGAACGTAGAGATCAATACCGATGGAGAGGCTAAAATAAACTTTTTTACGGGCGATAACCTGGGCACCTATCAAATAATGCTGGAAGGAATAACCGACGATGGTAGACCCTTTCATACCATGGAACGTTTTAAAGTGGAGGTGAGTCAATAAATTATAAAAATTAACTAAACGAGGTGAGGATATAAAGCCTCCACTTGAACTCCAAAGGATTAGTATCAGTTAGGTTCTATGATTTAATAGCCTAATTTTTGTCATTCTGAACCTGCGCGTAATCTTGATACGGAAAAGAGTTCTTCTAAAAAGTTTATATTGGGGTCGATTGTTCTAATAAAGTCCAATTTCTTTATTCTTTTCCATCCTTTAATTTCTTTCCCTCGTGCAATAGCTTCCTGAATCCCAAGTAAATTCCTCATAATATATGGGATGTCTACATTTATATTTAGCGGTAAAGTTCTTTTTGTGGTCACGAATACCATCTCGATGCTGAAACAATCACCTTGCCAAATAGTTGGTAACCCCTGTATACAAAACACTTTTGTCTTTATTGGTCAAAATATAAACATGTTAGGTGTGCCAACCTTCTGTTTGCATGCTTTAAAATTACGAAAGATTCTTCGCTATGCTCAGAATGACAAAAAAATCAACACTTGATAAAAAAAGACTATCAGGTCGGTTCTTCAATATTACACTACTGTAGTAATGGTAATTATATAGTGTTCTAAGGCAATATTTTATCGATATGTGCGCACATATTCGTTGATTTGAAAATTAATTTCACTTTGGCAAACCAGTTGGTCTGTAAAAAACTAAATCGCTTCGAACAATTTTCCGGGCAAAGGACGGATTACACCCTTCATTTCCATCCCTAAAAGTGTTGAAGAGGCCTTGAAAATAGGAATCTCACAACTTAGTGCTATCGTATCCAATAGTTGTTTCCCCTCCTTTTGTAAATACGTATAAATCGCCTGTTCAGTGGCATCAAGGTCAACAAAAAGTTGTTTTTGAATTAGTGGGTTCTTCTTTTCGAACACCTCCCAACCCAACAGGTAGATTAAATCCGCCGCAGAGGTCAACATATGGGCTTTTTGTTGCTTAATGAGGTTATTACAGCCCAAACTAAATTTGTCCGTACTCCGCCCTGGAACCGCAAAAACATCTCTATTGTAACTATTGGCAATATCGGCGGTAACCAGACTACCGCCTTTTTCCGCCGATTCTACAACTAAAGTAGCCTCGCTCATCCCCGCTATTATCCGATTTCGTTTTAGAAAATTTTCACGCTCCGGACTACTACTACTCCAGAATTCGGTAAAAAACCCACCGTTCTTCTGGACATCAGTTTGGTATTTGGCGTGTACCTTGGGATAGATTTGATTTAGACCATGAGCTAAACAACCAATGGTCTGTAAACCGTTTTTTACAGCCTCTTTTTGGATACAAATATCCACCCCATAGGCAAAACCACTAACAATAATTGGGTTTAACGGCGCAATACTCGTGATAAATTCCTCGCAAAAAGCCATTCCGTAGCTAGTAATATTCCTGGTGCCAACAACGCTAATTATCTTGCGGTTGTCTAAATTGATATTTCCTTTCCTGAATAGGATTATAGGTCCGTCTATACAATGTTTTAGATACTTGGGATAATCAGAATCTAGAAAATAAGTCCATTCGATATTATTTTCAGAGATATATCTGAATTCCGCTTCTGCAGCTTCCAGATGCTCTGAATCAAAAAGGTGCTTGATGGTTTGCGTTCCAATTCCATCAATTTTCAATAATTGATTCCGCTTATCCTTGAAAATTGCGGATGGACTCCCACAGTGAGAAATTAATCTTTTAGCAAATACATCTCCAATATTTGGCACATGTTGTAGCCTTAAAATTGCAATGAGTTCATCTGTAGCTATTTGGGAATTGTTCATGGTTATCCACAAAATAAGATAGCCACAATGTTAATAAAAAGTTATGGCATTCGTTTTTAAGCCCCCTATTTTTTTTAATATTTGTCAAGAATGGTTTTAGAACACTATATAACTGATTTACTTTATCGATACAATTGTGTTGTAGTACTGGGTTTTGGTGCTTTCTTGACGCAAAAGACCTCTGCTCGTATTAACGACACTACAAATACCTTTTTTGCCCCTACAAAATCCATCGTCTTTAATGAACAGTTAACTACCAACGATGGCCTTTTGGTTTCATATATAGCTGAAACTGAAAAAAATTCTTTTGATGACGTTCTTGCCCAAATCAAGAATACGGTGAAGGAATGGAAAGAAAAACTGAACGAAGGAGAAAAAATAAGCCTACACAACATTGGACTCTTTTGGATCAATTTTGAAGGTAAAATTCAGTTTCAACCGTTTCAAGACGTTAATTATTTAACCGCCTCCTTTGGCTTAGCCCCTTTTACTTCCATTCCTGTAACTAGGGAAGTTCTTAAAGAAGAGCTAGTCATTTTAGAAGAAAAAATACCGTTTATAATTAGTCCGGAACAGCGAGAAACGAGCAGTTTCAGACCTTATTTAAAGTATGCCGCTATTTTTCTTTTGGCGCTCTCCACTGGTTTAACCGGATATCGTTTTTATCAGGAACGTATTCTTACGGATCAGGTAGCCCGCCGAGATGCACAACAACAGGTAACCAGACAAATACAAGAGGCAACCTTTTTTGATACCGCACCTCTGGAACTACCTACTGTGAATGTAGATGCGGTTTCCTTGGCCAAAACGCCAATCCGTGGTTCTGGTCTGCACCATATTGTTGCGGGTGCTTTCCGAGTAAAGGCTAACGCCGAACGCAAAATCAAAAACCTAAAAGGTCAGGGTTATGACGCAGCTTACTACGGCACTAATGCCTATGGATTGCATATGGTAACTTATGACCGACATGACAATGCTACGGATGCTTTAAAAGCACTACGTGAAATAAAGCGCAGTCAATCTTCTGATGCATGGTTGCTTTCTGAAAAATAAGTCTGTCACTTATTCCTAAACGAAAATTGTTGCTCGTATCTTTGTAGAAAATAACTTTTGATGCAAGTAAAAGTACCTTCAGATTCTAGAACTATGATGACCGATATGGTGCTCCCAAGTGAGACCAATCCACTTAATAATTTATTCGGAGGAGAACTACTGGCCCGTATGGATCGTGCAGCTAGTATTGCGGCTAGAAGGCACAGTAGAAGGATTACGGTTACCGCTTCCGTTAATCATGTCGCTTTTAATAGGGCCGTTCCTTTGGGAAGCGTAGTCACTGTAGAAGCAGCCGTTTCCAGATCTTTTAATACTTCTATGGAAGTTTATATTGATGTTTGGATGGAAGATCGTTTTAGTGGAGAGCGCACTAAGGCCAATGAGGCTATCTATACCTTTGTGGCGGTAGATGAGACTGGAAAACCAACGGAAGTACCAAAATTAAAGCCCGAAACCAAATTAGAGGAAGAACGTTTTGCAGGTGCCCTGCGTAGAAAGCAATTGAGCTTGGTTTTAGCCGGTAAAATGAAACCTAACGAAGCTACTGAGCTGAAAGCTCTGTTTACAGGTAGTTAAAAATCAAAATGGTCTGGATGAGGACCAATACGTTCGTCCCTGTCCAAACTATCCAAATAGGTCACATCTTCTTTAGAAAGTTCAAAATCAAAGATATCCGCATTAGCTTGGATACGTTCTTTATGAACAGATTTGGGAATGGTTACTACTCCTTTTTGCAAATTCCAGCGCAGGATAATCTGAGCAACCGATTTATCATATTTTTCGGCCAATTCCTTACAAATATCCAGCTCAAATACTTTTCCTTGCATAAAAGGAGACCAGGCTTCATATTGAATAGAATTTTTGTTACAAAAATTGACTAGGTCTTGCTGAACCACGTATGGGTGGAACTCCATTTGGTTAACCATTGGTACTATTTTACAATCTTCCATTAAATCCTCCAAGTGATGCTGGAGAAAATTACTAACCCCAATAGCCTTAACCTTAACCTGTTCATATAAGTATTCCAAAGCCCTCCAAGTTTCCTTGTACTTCCCTCTCACTGGCCAATGAATTAAAAATAAATCCAGATAGTCCAACTGCAGGCGTTTTAAACTCTCTTCAAAGGATTTTAAGGTGCTTTCATAACCTTGATCCGAATTCCACACCTTGGTGACTACAAAAATATCCTCTCGCGCTACTGGGCTCTCTTTGATACCCTGTCCAACTCCTTCTTCATTTTTATAAACCGATGCGGTGTCTATATGCCGATATCCGATTTCTAAAGCATCCCTAACGGAATCTATAACTTCTTGGTCATTATCTGCCTGATAAGTCCCTAAGCCTAAATAAGGCATTTGAATTCCGTTGTGAAGCGTGAAGCTTCCTTGAATATCAGTTATTATCTTATCCTTTGTCATGTTCTTTCAAAATTAAAGTCGATATACCCATTCCTCTGGGTTAAGTCTTGAAGTGTCCTGATACAAATAGAATTTTAAACGTGTCTGTCCATTGGACTGATTGGTATAAACTATTCCCAATTCCTCCTTAATACTAACTTTATCTCCCTTTTTTACATATAATTCCGAAAGATTATAATAAGTGCTAATAAAATTCCCGTGTTTTATTTGAACTCCTTTGTTTCCACCGGGCACCGCTAAAATGGCTATGACCTCGCCTTCAAAAATAGCCCTTGCTTTTGCCCCGGCATCCGTGGCAATGATTACGCCATTACTTTGGTGTTTTATACCTGGATAAACAGCATCTGCATAAATGCCAAAACCTTGACTTTTTATTCCTTTCTCTACAGGCCAAATGAGCTTTCCCTTATTCGAGGAAAAATTATTGGCTACTATGGTAGCCTCAGGGGTCAAGACAAATTTACTTGAGCTTTTTGCCGTGGCCGTTTTTCCAGTTTTTTTGTTGGAAGCCGCAATGGCATCCCTAATTAATTTCTCTATTTGTTGGTCAATCTTTCTAGCTTCGCGCTTTTTCTCATCAATAGCACTGGCATACTTACTTTCATTCTTTCTAATGGTTCCTAAAAGTGCCTTTTGCGACTGAATTTCAGCAAACAACTGGTCTTTAGCTTTCCTATTTTGTTTCAACAGTACTTCCTTTACTTTACGTTCTTCGTTCAAATCACTATTTAACCGACCTAATTCCTCCGTTTTGGTCAAAATCTGATTGCCTTGCTCCTTCCTATAGTCCGTATACTGTTTCATATACTGAAGCCGTTTGAAGGCTTGGTAGAAGCTCTCGGATGAGAGCAAGAACATTAATCTGTTCTGTTTGGACTTGTTCTGATAAGACTTTTCTATCATCTTTGCGTACTCCCCTTTGATCTCTAACAATTCACTCTTGAGCTTTCCAATATTTCTAATGTTCGTGTTGATTTGCCTGTTGAGTAAATTTGATTGCTGATTGGTAACCCGTATTAATTGTTGGCGAACCGTAATTTTCTTGTCCAGTGCCTCCATTTGGTCCAATACATTACCCTTCTCCTTCTTTTCTGCGAATAGAAGGCGGTTAATATCTCTAATTTCGTTTTGAAGTTGCTCTCTTTTTTCTTCTAAAGCCTTTTGCTCTTCTGTCTGTCCATAAAAAGATTGAGCCGATAGGGCCAGAATAAAAAATAATAAGAGCTTATTTAAGCTATTACAGTTCATCTTCGTTCAGGACTATTTCTTTAAAACCTTTTGGTATTCTATATGGAAAGTTCATGGATTTGTTTAGCTCCAGGTTTCTATATTCAAGGACAATCCTATTCTCCGTATCCTCCTGTTGTGCTAAAATCCCTATTTCATTTGGCAAAACATTCTGATCCACGCTTTGATAATTATTGTACCTAATTTCCAACAAGCGTTTCTTTGACGGCTGCGACAATTGCTGTACCGCCATTTTGAAGTTCTTTGGTTCTATTTGAAAAAGTGTTTTATAAAGTACTCCTGGGTTTTTGGGAACAAGCCTGTATGTATCCTCGGCTAGAGAAATACTATATTTTTCTGACCTTAAATCCAATATGGACTGCCCCAATAAAAGATTCTGAACTATGCTAAAATCCACTTCTGTACCCAATAGTTCACTTAAATATGAAAAATCTCCATCAAAATATTCATTTTGTAGCTTGTTATAAAAAGAGACCCTGTTTGGGGTAATATAGGCTTTGACAATTCCCAATGGAGCACTTATCCAAATTGCCTTATCCTTTTGCATCCTAAGACTTACAGTGAAACTCTGTGAATCTTCTCCATCGGAATATTCTATTTTTATCTTTCCGTTTAACGTCTTGAAATTAGTAGTTTGTTGGTAATGGGATTTTATTACGGCTTTAGCGGATAGTCTACTATCCAAAGTGCCATCGGATATTACCTTAGCACTTTTGCAGGAAAAAACGAATAAAACCGCTACGCCAAAAAAGATAGGCATCAGGGCTCTCCTTAGGTTTAATGTAGTCATCTAAAATCCGGGTTTAATTTTACTAAGATACATATTTGCCTTTGACGGATTGGATATTGCATTATAGCCATCCGAAAGCTCTGTATAAATTTTATTGGCCAACGAAATATCGTTGACGAGATAATCCAAGGCAGACTCCAACACCTCAATTGCTTCTCTATGTTTTTTATTTCTATTTAAAGCGTATCCATTACTATAATAGAAATAAGGTTGGGAAGGATAGCTTTCCAAGGCCTCCTCAGTGAGTTGAATTAGTAAAAGGTTTCCGCCATTCATCTTCATAAGACCCTTTATCCTGGTCTTATAATTTTCTATAGTTGAAATACCCGAACTTTTCTCGGTCACCTCAAAAGATGCCGTTTTAAGTTGCGCTTCTTTCTTTTTTAAGGAATCCTCTATTTTTTGAGCCAGTAACGCCGTCTTTGTGGATTTTTTGATGGTCGCTATAATCTTTTGGGCATTTTTAAACTTTCCTTCTTTAAAATAGATTTGAGCTAAATTCTCTTTCAGGATACTATTTTCATAGGGAATTTGATCTGTTATAGATGACATATTACTCCCCTGTTTATCTACTATAGTAACCAAAGTATGTAAATACCAGTAATTCTCTGGATTACCGTTTAGAGCCTCAATAGCATAGTTCTGGGCAGGTATGTATTTTTTATCTAGGTAAGAGGATTTAGCAAGTTCATAGGCTACCACTTTATTTTCGGGCTGTAAGCGTTTACACTCCAAAAGAAAATTAATAGCTCTATCGTAATTTTGAATTCCTTTTTGTTTTAACCCTTCAAAGAAATTTTCTTGAAATTCATCAGAATAATCCTCTAAAAATACTTCTGCACTTTCTTCTATATCAATTTCATTTTCCTCTTGGGAATAGGCAAAACTCGGGAAAATACAGATTCCCGCTGATACCATCCATAAGAAAATTATTTTTTCCATATATAAATTGTCAAAAAGCAAACGATAGCTCTACTTTACCCCAGTGCTCCCAAATCCACCCGCTCCTCTCATAGTTTCGGATAGTACTTCCACTGGCTCCCACTCCACACGTTCGTGTTTTGCAATAACCATTTGAGCAATTCGCTCCCCATTCTCTATTATAAAAGGTTCGTTGGATAAATTGACCAAAACTATACCTACCTCTCCGCGATAATCAGCATCAATCGTGCCAGGAGAGTTTAATACTGTTATTCCGCTTTTGGCGGCTAAGCCACTTCTTGGCCTTATCTGCGCCTCTATACCCATTGGAAGCTCAATGAATAGTCCCGTTTTAATTATTGCCCTTTCCAAAGGCTTTAATATGACATTTTCAGTAATATTGGCCCTCAAATCCATTCCTGCGGATGCCCCCGTTTCATAATGCGGCAGGTTGTGCGAAGATTTGTTTATAATCCTAATTTTCATTTATTCGCTATTATCTTTTTAAGATTGTCTATTTCCAACTTGTAAGTTAAGCCCAAGAAAATGGATAGCAAAATTATACCAACTATCAAGTTTCTATCAAAAATATAAAATGACAGAATGGAAAAGAATATTGAAACTCCTAAATAAAAACCAATTTTTCTAAAGTTATAAGGGATTGGGTAATATATTCTTCCAAAATAGAATGAAAGGAACATCATACTGCCGTAGGCTACTAAGGTTGCTATTGCCGAGGCCACATAACTGAAGTATTGAATTAACGCAAGGTTTATAATAATGGTAAGTACTGCTCCTATCATTGAAATGTAGGCCCCAAATTTAGTGCGGTCCGTAACTTTGTACCAAACAGAAAGATTATGATAAATACCAAGGAAAAAACTGGCCAGTAAAATTATGGGAACTACAGGCATGGCATCCCAATAAGCCTCGTCCCTAACAAAAATTTCCTTTAGGATATCCGCAAAAACTACAACAGCTAAAAGAATTACACTTCCTAAAACAACAAAGTAATTGGTAATCTGTGCATACGTCTTCTGAGGATTTTTAGTCTCTGAATGGCTAAAAAAGAATGGTTCTATCCCCATTCTAAAGGCGGTAGCAAATAAGGTCATAAAAACCGCCAATTTTATGCACGCCCCATATTTACCAACCTCTGCGCTAGAAATATCCGCTGGCAGAAGTCGTTCTAACAAAATTTTATCCAGCACTTCATTGATGGTAAACGCAATCCCAGCTACTAGCACGGGCATGGCATAAGCCATCATTCGTTTCCAAAGTATCACATCGAAAATATAAGGTCTTCTTAAATATACTTTTGACAGCAGGATAAGTGTTACCCCACTTGCCACCAAATTGGAAATAAGTATATACGATATTTCAAAATTTTTGATGTAGAGTGTACTAAAAAATCCAGTGTCATCTGTAGCAACCAAATTAGGCAGTGCCAACAAGAAAAAAACATTCAGACCTAGGTTCAATACCACATTGATAATTTTAATTGTGGCGAATTGCGCAGGCTTCTCATTGGCTCTGAGCCATACAAAAGGTATGATTGCCAGGGCATCCAAGGTTAATATCCCAAAAACATATCCAATATACTTGTGTTGAATCTCCAATAGCTCGGACAAATTGCTCTTAAAAAGAAACCCTACAATCAAAAATGTCAGGGTAGTGGCCAAAATAGAAAGCAATGAAGTCGTAACCACTTTCTTTCGCTGATCGGTTTCTTTATAGAACCTGAAGAACGTTGTCTCCATTCCATAGGCCAAGAACACATTAAAAATAGCAAAATAGGCAAATATTACTATGACTTCTCCATAAGATCCAGGAAGCATTACCGCAGTGTAAATTGGCACCAATATAACGTTGAGCATGCGAGGCAACACCGTGGCAAGCCCGTATATAACAGTTTGCCTAAAAAGTTTTTTAAGTGGATTCAAATAGCTGAATTTGAGGTCTAAAAGTAGCCATTAATACTATGTAAAAAAAGATGGTTAATGAACAAACCAAAACCTTATAGTCCAAAAACTTCCATAATGCACAATATTCCCGCAAAATTACTACTAACTTTAGTCTGCCTCTAGATTAATTCTTCTCATAGCCAATACCGCGAACAAAAAAGCCACTAATAAGAAAAAAGCTGCAAGTGTATAGGGTGCTCCGGGGTAATAGATGTCTCCTTCGGGACGAATAAAGAAATAGAATACTGGTGAGAATATCAATTGTCCTAGAATGGCCGTTATGCTCACCAGTCCAGTAATAGAGCCTTGAAGATTTCCCTGCTCTTTTTCCGATACTTGGTTTGAAATCAATCCTTGAACAGTGGGTCCGGCAATACCGCCCAAGGCATAAGGAATCAAGAAGGCATATAA
>JBARUM010000204.1:0-3234 GCA_049645725.1 Maribacter sp. | reverse complement strand
CGTCATCGGTAGGTACGAAGCGATCTCCCACAATTTGCAAGCTTGCCTGCCGGAGGCAGGGATTTCTCGGATTGCAGAGTCTTATGGGTTGCTATCTGGTAAATCATTGCTATTAGCCGGGAGATTGCTTCACCCTGAAAAAGGGTTCGCAATGACGGATATTTGTTGGTTTTTTGGATTGTTCTTCAGCATGTTGCACGGACACTTCATCAGATTATCTGTACGATACCGAAACCATCTTCGGTAACGGATCCTTTCGCGGAGTCTGGCCTGCCTCGCCGGCAATTGGAGTCCAGTATCCCTGATATTTATTGGTCTGGTCTCTTTATTGATTTTCCCGGCTTGGAGCGACTCTTCAAGGGTTTCAAACCCTTGAAGAGTTTAACCCTACTGGCTTCCCATCGTCATTCTGAACCCCGGAAAAAGCACGTGTTACAAACGCGCGCCGTGGTTCCTATTCCCCCGGAAAATCACTTAGCATCCATCACTTCCACGCCATCCCAGCCCTGGGGCACGCCCGTGGCGATGAACTGACCCGACTTTTGCAGGAACAGCCGGGCGGTGGCATCGTTGGGGTTTTCGCGCAAAACCTGCTGAAACCCCACAGCAGCCATGGCAAAGTCCCTGGAGAAATACTGGTTCATACCTTCGTTAAAAGCATCGAGAGTATCGATCTTTTTGATGATGTCTTCCTCCTCGTCGCCATCGAAGCATTCGAATATTTTCAAGCTGTTGTTTTTGCCTTTTACCTGCACCTTGCCCAGGTATCGGAAATGAAAATCGCCTGTATCGCCCAATCCTGCAATGCTGGATTCGCTGAGCAATATCCTTGCTCCATAATATTTGGACAGACTCTCCACGCGCGAGGCAGAGTTGACCGTATCGGAAATGATGGCGGCATCCATGCGCAGGGCATCGCCAGTGATGCCCATGATCAGCGGCCCGGTGTGCATACCAATGCCGATTTTGATGGGCAAGCGATTTTTGGCTTCGCGCCCAAGGTTGTACACGGTAAGTTGCCGCTGCATGTCAATAGCTGCCAATAGCGCATCTTTGGGGGTGGTCGGAAAAAGTGCCATGATGGCATCGCCGAGGTACTGGTTGACGAATCCATGGTTTTGCTGGATCACCGGGCCCATACGCAGGTTGAAGGCATTGATGAAGTTGAAGTTTTCTTCAGGACTCATTTGTTCCGAAATCGTGGTATATCCACGGATGTCGGTGAAATATACCGTCACATTTTTGTGTACCTGGTCTCCCAGCTGCACATCGGTAATACGCTCCTTGCCCAATGACTTGATGAACTCGTTTGGCACAAACCTGCCGACAATATCAAAGATCCGGTTGAGGTCCAGGTGGGTTTTGATGCGTGCCAGGAATTCCTGTTTGCTAAATGGCTTGGCAAGGTAGTCGTTGGCGCCGATATTCAACCCATGCACTAGGTCCTGAACCTGGTTTTTGGCCGTGACCATGATGATTGGAAGCTCCGAAGGCATAAACCGCTCCCGGATTTTTTGGCATACTTCGTAGCCCGTCATGCGCGGCATCATGACATCGAGCAGCACCAGGTCGTATTTGGTGTTATTGTCCAGCGCGCGCAGGGCCTCTTCCCCATTCATGGCGGTGGTAAGACGATAGGTCTCCTGGGCCAGGTGGTTTTTGAGCACCTGATGGTTGATCGGTTCATCATCCACCACCAGTATGTGCTTTATTCTGTCATGGGAAATAGATGGCTTTTCGTCCTCCGCTTGATTGCCTGGATTTTCGATGGCTGTCTCAATGGCGATACGCGCGAGTTGGGGTGCCCCCGCCGGCCTCGCTGCTTTTTCTTCTGAAGCGGGCAGCGTAAAGTAGAAAGTGGATCCATTGCCCAATTCCGATTCCAGCCACATCTTCCCTCCGTGCAGTTCGGCGAGGCGTTTGCTGATGCTCAGGCCCAGGCCAGTTCCGGCAAACTTCCTTGAAATGGATCCGTCTGCCTGCTGGAATTCCTGGAATATCAGTTCTCGTTTTTCTTCCGGTATCCCTATTCCGGTATCCGCAACCGAAACGGTGATCACATCGTCCTCCAGCTTTGCAGCTACGGTGACATGGCCCGATTCGGTAAACTTGATCGCATTGCCGATCAGGTTGTTGAAAATTTGTTGCAAGCGGTTTTCATCTCCAAAGGCTGATTGCAGGTCTTTGGAAACCTTGTTTTCCAATACCAACGATTTGCCAGTGCCCAGCGGTGCATTCATACGCAACACGATATCGACCAGCGAATACAGATCGACCGGTTTGCGCTGGATTTCAATATCGAAATTTTTAAGCTTAGAAAAGTCCAGGATGTCGTTGACCAGGCTGGCGAGCCTGCGACCGGATGAAATGATCATGGACAAATCTTCCTTTTGGCTTGTTTCATTGGCTCGATCAAACAGGCTTTCAGAGAGTCCAATGATGCCATTGAGGGGTGTGCGCAGCTCATGGGAAGTATTGGCAAGAAATTCATCCTTCAGCTTATCGACCCGCTTGAGGGCTGCTTCGCGGCTTTTTGCCTCTTCAATTATTTTCATGGACAATAGGGCACTTTCGATGGCCGAACCAGCCTGTAGGGCTAGTGTGGTGAGCAACTTTAGGTCGGCGGCCTTGTAGGTTTCGCGCTTTTCATTGAAGAGTACGATAATTCCCAGTACCTTTTCCTTGACTTTGAGCGGGGCATAAATCAGCGATTCGATGGCTGCAGGCAGCTTCGAAAACCTCTTTTCAGACTTTGATTCGTTGATTATTTCCGCGCTTTGAAACTCATTGATTTTGTAAAATACCGACCTGGATGAATTGAGCTCCTGCTGGCTCAGATATGGTTTGCCCAGGGTAGCAAGCAGGTCGAGATGCTTTTTGCGATCTGCCTGCCGTAGCGCGACCATGCTTCCGGTTGCCTTGATCAGGTGATTGGCCTCCTCCAGCGCAAGGTCGGCGATAACCTTGGCGTCGATGGTTTTTGCGAGCTTTTCCGAAAAATCATAGATCACATTGATTTCGCGGTACATGGTGAGCACCTCTTGCCCAAGCGTTTTGCGTTCGCTTTCTTTAATGGCATAGTGCGTCAATAGCCCGGCAAAGGTGAGCGCTTGGTCGCCGCCATATACCCAACCCAAAATCTCCTCGTTCAGTTCAATAGGAAATTTGTTCTTCGGCTTGCCCATGACCACGCCCAGCAGCAGTTCTTCGTTATGGTCCACCACGCCCATACGT
>JBARUM010000203.1:0-1700 GCA_049645725.1 Maribacter sp. | reverse complement strand
ATTGCAGGATAAATTGCAGGATATTTTTTCACTAAAAATGCGAGGATTATAAGTACACTACGTAAAAAATCCAAAAAGCTGATTTCCAAAATTCGAGCTTTTGGCTATGATTAAGCAAAGCCCTTTTTTAAAATGGTTCGTGTCCAATATCTAATTATCTAAGCTCCACAACGAATTAACAAGTGATTGGTCGAAATTCAAACTCTCACTATAATAGAAAACATACCTTCTAAATCTTTAAATTATATTATGGAGGTCGTCCTATTGGAAAAAGAAGCTTTTTTTGCCTTGTTTCGGAAGGTAGTCGAACATGTTGAAGCCAATAAGAAGGATCCCGAGGATAAATGGATTGATGGGGCAGAAGTGATGTCCATACTCAGAATAAAGTCTACAACCACATTACAGAAATTAAGGGACGAGGGAAAAATCAGGTATTCCCAACCTCAAAAGAAAATTATCCTTTACGATAGGGAATCCGTTATGGAATATATTGAGAAACACGCCCGAGAAACCTTTTAATTATGGAAGAAGAAATCAAAGTCGACGACAAATTTAAAAATGCCTTTAATATAGGCTACCGTGTGGCAGAGGAGCTGAAGCTAAAAACTCAGATTTTAAAAGACCAAGAAAAGCTGATGGGAAATAATCCCATACATATGGGTATGCAACAGTTTATCAAAGAAGCCAATCTTTCCTTGACCATTAAGAAGAACAAATCGTTAGATCAAAGTAAGGATGATACGCTTAAAAGGAAGAAAGGAAAATCCCGTGGCAAAGGCCCAAGCTTGTAGTTGCTAAAAAGTTTTATAAAGTAAATTTATTGTCGAACAGTACATATCCATCACTTCTAGAATATCTTCATAGGTGTATTCATCCACTAGCGACAAATCGAACTCGCAGGCGAAATTACAAAGGAGCGCTTTAAGTTCCTCAATGGTTTCTTCTTCCAGACCGCTAGAATTCGGTTCATAGATTTTATAAGCGAGAGACCTGCCGAATTCTTCATCAAATTCCTGTTCGGAACAAACCTTATCATATTCGAAATCTTCCAGATAATGCAGATATTTCTTGTTCACGCCCCAAAAATATAAAGCGGCGCGTTCCTCTTTTTTCAGATTGTTTTTAAAACGCCACAACATTTCAAATAGGGCAAGTTCAATTTCATATGGGAGGTCAAAACCATAATAGTTGACACTTTTGATCAGGTCGGTAATAGCCCGATTATTTGATTGTGGTCCAAAGGAAAATTCAATCAATAATTTACGGAGCACTATCTTTTGGAAATAGGCTACCGTAGCCGAATGGACCTCTTTTGTGATGAACATTTTGTCGCTGATACTAATCAAAGGGCTTTAAATTTTGAAGTTGTTTGCGGGTTAATATTTGGAGGTTACCCAAAGATACCGAGAAGAGAATTTAACCGAGGTTGTTATTCGCAATTTAACTTTTACTATCAATTATATGTTCCCCAAGCCGCTGCGGAAGACGCACAATCCTTCCACTTCCAATCCTCCCCATTCGGACACGCTTCGCCGGTCCGCCTGAGAAGTCTTTCCGTTACAGTTTTGCCCGACCCCCTCGCGACCGCGCAAAAGAACAAGCGGCGGAAATACCGCTTGCCCTTTTCTCCCCCTGTCCACAAAAAGCTTGAACACTTCCGTATTTCTTTCCATTTTTTCAATACCATATCAGACCAAATA
>JBARUM010000202.1:0-5511 GCA_049645725.1 Maribacter sp. | reverse complement strand
ACAGTATTTAGCTGCGGCAACCGATGAGGTGCCAGCAGCAGAAAAGGTAATGGCCTGGATGGAAGGGCATCAGCCTAAAAAATATGATCATACTATAATTCATAATGATTTTAAGTATGATAATGTGGTTTTCAAAGATGATAGTTGGAAGAAGATTTCCGCTGTGCTGGACTGGGAAATGTGTACATTGGGAGATCCGTTAATGGATTTGGGAACTTCTTTGGGATATTGGACAACTGCCACCGACCCAGAATTTATGAAGCAAGGACTGCCTTCTCCCACCGTTATGGAAGGTAATCCTTCAAGAACAGAAATCGTAGAGCAGTATGCGCTAAAAAGCGGCAGGAACATAGATAACCTAACGTTTTATTTCGCTTACGGACTTTTTAAAATAGCCGTAATCGCACAGCAAATTTATTATCGCTACAAGCATGGGCATACCAACGACCCCAAGTTTGCCAATTTGAATCAGGCCTCGGCCCTGTGCTGCAATACGGCGTGGCAAGCTATACAGAAAAACCAGATAGATAATTTATATTAATTATGGATGAACAAACATATTTGAACATTAATCCAGAGCAAATATCGGACTTTGCTAAAACTGCACCGGGCCGACCAGTGGTGATGTTGAATCTGGTAAAATACAAAATGCTTGTTCCGGAAACTGGGATAACGGGAAAGGAAGCCTATAAAGAATATATGCGCAAGGCGACTCCCTTCTTCCAAAAAGTGAACGCTGAGGTGTTATTTTATGGTTCGCCAAAACATATGTTGATTGGTCCGGAAGAAGAGTCCCTTTGGGACGATGTCCTTTTGGTGAAATATAATGCTGTTTCCGATTTTATGAAAATGGTAAAGACGGAAGGATATCCCGCGCACTTACGGGCACAGGCCTTGGAAGATTCGCGCCTTATTCATTGTACGCCAAATTAGTTCGAATAAATACTTCTAAAACAACATTTGAAAATGAATTTGAAAGATAAAATTGTAGTGATTACTGGGGCCGGTAGTGGAATTGGCGCAGCCACGGCAAAACTCTTTGGAAGCCATAAGACCACTGTAGTGGTTTCCGATATCAATTTAGAAGGAGCAGAAAATGTAGCAAGCGAAATTGAAAAAGAGGGCGGAAAAGCTTTTGCATTGGAAACGGACGTGACGGACTTTGAGCAAGTGGAGAAACTCTTGCATACTGTAGTCGATAAACATGGTAGAGTTGATGTGATGGTTAACAATGCAGGGATAGGTGGTAAACACCAAGCGAAGACGGCGGATCATACAATGGAAGATTGGCATAATGTGATTGCTGTGAACCAAACCGGAGTATTCTATTGCATGAAACTTGCCATACAACAGATGATGAAACAAGGCTATGGTAATATTGTCAATGTAGCTTCCTTGGCCGGGTTAAAGGCTTCTGGAAACAATTTATCGTATGCTGCCAGTAAGTTTGCTGTCGTGGGAATGACCAAATCTGCAGCTTTGGAGTATGGACGAAAGAATATACGCATCAATGCAGTTTGTCCTGGATTTACCCATTCTGCATTGTTAGAACAATTACTTTCCGTAAGTCCGGACATGGGCGATAAGTTGAAGCGATTTATTCCCATGGGTAGGTTCGGGGAAGCCGATGAAATTGCAGAAGCCATTTGCTGGTTGGCCTCGGAAAATTCCAAGTTCATTACGGGTCAGACAATAACATTAGACGGGGGAACCTCACTATAAAATAAACTATGAATACGTTAACAGTTACCAAGAAAGAAAACTACGCCATTGTTCAGATGAACAGAGGAAAGGTCAATGCGATTAACCATGAAATGGTGAAGGAGTTGAGCAAGATTTTTAATCGGCTGGAAGATGACGAAGCGGTCAAAGGGGTCATTCTAACGGGAAAACCTCATTATTTCTCCGCTGGATTAGATCTCATCGAATTATATCAGTATGATAAAGAGCAGATTCAAGATTTTTTTACCGCTTTTGGCGCGTTGTACTTACAATTAGTGCAGTTTAAAAAACCATTTATTTCTGCAATTACAGGGCATTCACCGGCGGGAGGATGTGTATTGGCGGTAACTAGTGATAATAGATATATGGCGGAAGGAGACGCTTATGTCATTGGATTGAACGAAGTGGCCGTCAATATTCAAATCAGTCAAAACTTAACGGAAATTTATGCCTTCTGGATGGGCGAGGGATTGGCACATAGATATATTATGGAAGGAAAATTATTGAATGGTAAAGAAGCTTTGAAAGCCGGGTTGGTGGATGAATTGGTTCCATTGGAGAAGGTTCTGGAACGTTCGGAAAGGCAGATGAAACACTATCTTAAAGCCGATCAAGAGATTTTAACGAACACCAAGAAAAAACTACGCAAGCATTTATGGGACAAACTAGATTTAAATGCGGAGAACGCATTGAAAGAAGCCACTATTTTATGGTGGAAACCAGAAATTAGAGCAAAAATGAAGGCTTATGTAGAAAGTTTTACGAACAAGAATAAAAATTAAAGGATAACAAGATGAACAAACAACTTATATTAAAAGAGCGGCCGGTAGGCGCCGCAGACGAAAACACATGGTCCTTAGAAGAGAACCCTATTCCAGAAATAGAAGATGGCCAAGTGTTGGTAAGAAATCATTACATCTCCCTTGATCCTGCCATGCGTGGCTGGCTGAACGAGGGGAAATCTTATATAGCTCCGGTAGAAATCGGGGACGTGATGCGGGCAGGTTCCGTGGGTGAGGTTATAAAAGCCAAAAATCATCCAAATTTCAAAGAAGGAGATTTTATTTCTGGTCATGGAGGAGTGCAGCAATATGTCGCTACTGATGGCAAGGGATATTATAAAGTAGATCCGAAGCTAGCTTCTTTGCCTACATATATCGGAACCTTGGGTATGCCAGGAATGACGGCATACTTTGGAATTTTGGAAGTTGGTAAGATTAAGGAAGGTGATATTGTATTGGTATCCGGGGCAGCTGGCGCCGTAGGAAGTATCGTCGGACAAATAGCCAAGATAAAGGGATGTACCGTAGTTGGTATCGCAGGCGGTTCGGATAAATGTAAATACGTGGAAGAAGAGCTCGGTTTTGATGCCTGCATCGATTACAAAAATGAAGATGTGAAGGAACGGTTAAAACAAGAATGTCCTAAAGGATTGGATGTTTACTTTGATAATGTTGGTGGAGAAATTTTGGATGCGGCTTTGGGAAGATTGCGTATGCACGCTAGAGTGGTGATATGCGGAGCCATTTCTCAATATAATAACAAAGAAAATGTAAAAGGACCGGCAAATTATTTATCGTTATTGGTGAATAGGGCTACAATGCAAGGTATGATCGTCTTTGATTGGGCCGATAGATATGGAGAAGCTAGCCAACAAATGGGTAAGTGGATGTCCGAAGGAAAATTAAAGTCCCTTGAGGCAATTTATGAAGGCATTGAAAACTTTCTGGAAACGTACAACCGACTTTTCTCTGGAGACAAAATGGGCAAACTAGTGTTGAAAGTTATTGAAGATTGATTTTTGCCAAGAGCTATAAATTAAAAAAGAACAAAATTCAAACAATGAAAGCAATACGATGTAAAAGTTATGGCCCGCCTTCAAATTTGGTTTTGGAGGAAATAGATACTTTGCATGCCGGGAATAAAGAAGTTGTGGTGCAGGTTAAGGCGTGCGGATTAAACTTTCCGGATACATTGATCATTCAGGGTTTGTATCAATTTAAACCGGAATTACCGTTCACGCCGGGGAGCGATATTTCTGGTATCGTTAAGGAAGTTGGTGAAGGAATAAGCCATCTAAAGGCCGGAGATGAAGTTTTTGGTTTCGTGGCTCATGGAGGGCTCGCGGAAGAGGTTATAGTGCCCGGTAATGCCTGTTTTCTGAAACCTCCCCAAATGGATTTTCCAACAGCAGCGTCTTTCATGATGGCTTATGGCACTTCTTATCATGCCTTAAAGGATAGGGCAAAATTAATGGAGAGCGAAACGCTTTTGGTATTGGGAGCTTCGGGTGGTGTAGGACTTGCGGCCGTTGAATTGGGAAAATTGATGGGCGTAAATGTAATTGCCGCGGCATCAACGGACGAAAAGTTATCATTATGCAAAGAGTATGGTGCCGATGAGCTTATCAACTATACGACCCAAGATTTAAAATCAACTTTAAAAGAAATTACCGGAGGTAAAGGGGTGGATGTGGTATACGATCCCGTTGGGGGAGATTTCTCTGAACAGGCGTTGAGGGGCACAGCATGGAACGGTCGGTTTTTGGTCGTGGGTTTTGCAGCAGGTAACATACCAAAGATTCCACTAAACCTTCCTTTACTCAAAGGAGCATCCATTGTTGGAGTTTTTTGGGGTGGGTTTGCTATGAAGTATCCCAAAGAAAATATGGCCAACACCATGGCGCTAGTAAAATGGTACGCAGAAGGAAAACTAAAGCCACACATTCATAAAGTAGTCGCTTTAGAGGAAACAATGGAGGCCCTTCAGGAGATGATGGATAGAAAGGTGAGGGGTAAAATGGTAGTTCAAATCGGATAAGACAGCTAGTTAATGGTAGTTGTTTCTGATAGGCGTGTATGTAAATTGTCCCCTTGAGGGGACTTTAGGGGTGTATTTTTAAGAGTTAAATAAATATGATATCCCAAGCGATACAGTCTGTAATTCTAAAAAAGAATAAATACATAACCCAATGAGATTAAAAGATAAAATAGCTATTGTAACTGGAGGTTCCAGAGGAATCGGGAAGGCTATTTCCGAATTATTCGCCAAGGAAGGAGCCACCGTAATTATTATGGACCTGCTACCGCAAGGTCAAGAAGTAGCGGACGGTATAAGTACTTCTGGAGGTAAGGCCGATTTTTACAAGGTTTCGGTAACGGATAAATCCGCCGTGGAAAAGCTTTTTAAAAAAGTCAACTCGGAATATGGAAAAATTGACATCCTAATCAATAATGCCGGAATAACTCGTGATCGCACCTTGGAAAAAATGAGCGAGGATGAGTTTGACGCGGTAATCGATGTGAACTTAAAAGGGGTTTTTATTTGTACGCAGGCAGTAGCTCCTTATATGAAAGCAAATAAGTACGGCAGAATTGTGAGTGCCGCTTCCAATGTGGGACTTAGAGGTAATTTTGGACAAACCAATTACGCAGCTACCAAAGCGGGTGTAATCGCCATGTCCAAAACTTGGACTATGGAATTGGGGAAATATGGCATTACTGCAAATGCGATTGCTCCAGGTTTCACCATGACAGATATGGTGGACAAAATCCCCGAAGAACATTTTGATGCCATTAAGGCGAGTATTCCTTTGAAAACGGTCGCTCAGCCTATTGATATTGCTTATGGGTATTTATACCTAGCTTCGGACGAGGCGCGGTTTGTTTCTGGAATTTGTTTAACGATAGATGGTGGTACATCGCGATAAATAAATAAAGAAATGGCAAAATTAGTTTTTACAGATTTAAACGAATTTAGGATATACGAGGGTAAAGAACTTCCTACAGG
>JBARUM010000201.1:0-7720 GCA_049645725.1 Maribacter sp. | reverse complement strand
AAAAGTATGCTCGTGGGGAATACCTTGTCGTCTGAGAATAAATAGAGTTGGTAATTCTAGCTTTTCTCTTGATAAAATAGTCTTATTAGGTATCCAAATTAGAATCTCTTTTGGCTTTTAAATCCTCTCCGCTATTTCCTATATCAGAATCTAATTTTACTGCTTCATTTTCCAGTAGCGCTTCTGCCGCAGTTTTTTCCCTTAAAGCATCTTCGGCCTCATTTCTTTCTAAATATTCCTCATCTAGTTCATCAAGCATGGTGCCCATTTTTCGTTTGTCCTTGATCATGGCCCAAGTCATTACTAAACTCGTGGCAATAATCACAAATAATAAGATTCCAGATTCAAAATTGGCTACTTGGGCTTCCACTGGTATGGCGTAAAAGAGTAAAACGGTAATTAAGCCTCTTGGCGCCACAAATAATTGTGGTAGAATATCCTTTCCTATAAAAATCTTGAGTATTAGGAATCGAATCGCATATATGGATACAACGATCAAAACACTTATTAGAGCTACATTTAGGCTAAATAGCGAGGAAATAACAATGGTAAGTCCAAATACTACAAAGAAAAACGTCCTTACCACAAAGGCTGTTTCCAATGTTATGATATGTAGTTCGTGATAAATCTGATTCAATTTTTCATTTTCTAAGAAAACAGCCATTTTTCCTGGGAAAAATAATTTCACATTGGCAATGACCAATCCAAAAATCAGAATGATAATGAGTGATGAAAGATGTAGTTTTTTGCCAATGGCGTATAGTAATAGAAGCACGGCGATGAGTAAGAACAATTTCGCCTGACTCTTTATTTGTTGAAAAATTAGGATAATGGCATAACTGGCAACCAGGCCAATGACTATAGTTAATACTAAATTTCCTGCAAAGCCTACAACACCGCCATCCTCTGCTGGGTTTAAGCCACCGATCAGGTAGTAAAACATCATAATGCCCATAATATCGGAAAAGGTGCTTTCGTAGATATGAAACTCTTTCTTGGCTTCAGATAGACCGCTTACACTAGGTATGATTATTGCGCTAGAAAGTATGGATAGTGGTGTGGCATAAAGCCATGCGGATTGCATGGACATTTCTGGAATAAATTGAAATAGAATTAATGCTGCAACCCATGCGGAACCTACCAGTCCAATAAGTGCAATGGCCATTGATTTTAATATGGGGACCAATTTTTCGCGCTTAAGTTCCAATTCTAGGGCGGCTTCAAGAACAATCATTATAAGTCCTACAATGCCTAAAAGTTCTAGGCCTCCTGAAAAATCTAGAACCTCTGGTACAAAATACTTCAATATGTATTGTAGTATTATTCCAAGTATTATTAGCATTAATACAGAGGGAATATTGGTTTTTTTAGAGATACCGTTAAACCAAAAGGAAAGTATAACTATTACAGAGGCTTCAATAATAAGATTGTATGAAGATAAAATATCCATGTATACTTTGGTTTGGAAGATTAATACAGTTTAAAAATAGCTTTAATTATGATAATAACTTTGAATATGTCTGAAGTAAATTAGATATCATTAATTCATTTATGTTTTTGATTGTAATAATTGTGATGGCTATTGTAGAAAACAAAATTATTGTATATTTGCACCACTGAAAGGATATAAAAGTATTCATGAGGGGACAATTTGTCCCCTCTTTTATTAGAAATAACTCTCTTTGTCTTTTCAAAAATCACTCAGTTGGGGGAAGCTTTGGTTGAGTGAATTACTAGTAAAGCTCTTTTGGTTGTTTTGAATAGGTGTTTTGATGCTACAGGATAAGGTAAAAAAACTTTTGGAAGCCGGATTGGAGGAAGATGAGTCACTTTTTTTAATTGACTATTCCATTTCCGTTGATAACAGGATAAATGTTGTTATAGACGGGGATCATGGCGTAACCGTTGCTGATTGTATAAAGATCAGCAGAAGCATAGAACATAATTTGGATAGGGAGGAGATTGATTTTTCTTTGGAAGTGGCATCCGCTGGCGCGACAGCTCCATTGACACTGCCAAGACAGTATAGAAAGAATATTGGCAGAAAGTTGACGGTTGACACCTTGGAGGCCAAGTATGAAGGTAATCTAACCGCTGCCAACGATCAACAGATTGTTCTTGAATGGAAAGCAAGAGAGCCAAAGCCCATAGGTAAAGGAAAGGTAACGGTACAGAAAAGACAGGAAATTAGTTTTTCAGATATTAAGAAAGCAAAAGTTGTATTAAAATTTTAATCGTAGTCACAAATGGAAAATATTGCGTTAATAGAATCTTTTTCGGAATTCAAAGATGATAAATTCATCGACCGAGTAACGCTCATGGCAATTTTGGAAGATGTTTTCAGGAACGCTTTAAAGAAGAAGTTCGGTTCTGATGATAATTTTGATATCATTATTAATCCGGATAAAGGGGATTTGGAAATTTGGCGTAATCGTATAGTAGTAGAAGATGGTGAAGTAGAAGAGCCTAATGAAGAGATTTCTCTAACTGAAGCCAGAAAGATAGAGCCTGATTTTGAAGTAGGAGAGGACGTTTCGGAAGAAGTTAAGCTCATTAACCTGGGAAGAAGGGCAATATTGGCTTTGCGTCAAAACCTTATTTCGAAAATTCACGAACACGACAATACCACCATTTATAAGCAGTTTAAAGACCTAGAAGGAGAAATATATACAGCTGAGGTACATCATATTCGGCATAAGGCTATAATTTTGCTTGATGATGAAGGGAATGAGATTATCCTTCCCAAGGATCGGCAAATTCCATCGGACTTCTTTCGCAAAGGAGACAATGTAAGAGGTATTATCGAGAGTGTTGAACTTAAGGGAGCTAAGCCAACCATAATTATGTCTCGAAGCTCACCTATATTTTTGGAACAGTTATTTTTCCAAGAAATTCCAGAAGTTTTTGATGGATTGATTACGATTAAAAAGGCGGTTCGTATTCCAGGAGAAAAAGCTAAGGTTGCCGTTGATTCATACGATGACCGTATAGACCCCGTAGGGGCTTGTGTAGGTATGAAAGGTTCTCGTATTCACGGCATAGTACGTGAACTGGGTAATGAAAATATTGATGTTATAAATTGGACCGCAAACCCTCAACTGTTGGTTACAAGAGCTTTGAGCCCGGCAAGAGTTTCATCCGTTAAATTAAACGATGAGAAAATGACTGCTCAAGTATATCTTAAGCCAGAGGAGGTTTCAAAGGCGATAGGTAGAGGTGGACATAACATTAGATTAGCGGGACAATTAACTGGATATGAGATAGATGTGTTCCGTGAAGGTGTAGAGGAAGATGTGGAATTAACCGAATTTTCCGATGAAATAGAAGCTTGGATTATTGCTGAGTTTAAGAAAATAGGGATGGATACTGCCAGAAGCGTATTGGAGCAAGATGTAGACGATTTGGTGAAACGTACGGATTTGGAAGAAGAGACAATTGTAGAAGTTGTGCGAATCCTAAAAGAAGAATTAGAAGATTAGCTATATATTAGCAGACAAATATAAGAACGGGAATCAGTATTTATGGCAGACAATGCAACAATAAGGCTTAATAAAGTTCTTCGAGAGCTTAATATTTCCTTGGACAGGGCAGTGGATTTTTTGAGCTCAAAAGGACATGATGTGGACGCTAGGCCAACCACAAAAATTTCCAACGAGGTCTATCAGGTCTTGCTTGATGAATTCCAGACGGATATGAGCAAAAAAGTTGCGTCTAAGGAAGTCGGTGAGGAAAAACGGAAGGAAAAAGAGGCCATAAGAATCCAATTGGAACAGGAACAGGAAGAACGTAGACTGGCTCGTGAGAAAAGAAATGCTGCGTCGGAGGAGAAAAAGTTGATTGGCAAAGTTGAGCTAGCAGGTCTAAAAACTGTTGGAAAAATAGATTTAGATCATAAGAAAAAATCTGAAGAGAAAAAAGCTGAAGAGAACAAAACTGTAAAGAAGGAGGTCGTTAACACCGAAGAGCCTAGTGCTGTTGAGAAAACTGAAAAGCCCGTAGTTGATAAGACCAAAGTTGAAACTCCCGCCAAAAAGGATGATGTCGCTGAAAGTAAAGAGGGAAATACAGAGGAGAACGAAACTTTGGAAACGAAATATAAAAAACTATCGGGTCCTAAGATAACGGGAGATAAAATAGATCTTTCCAAATTTCAAAAACCTAAAAAGAAGAAAGAAGATTCTAAACCTACTAACAGTTCTGATCGTAAAAAGAGAAGGAAAAGAATAGTTAGTAAGAATACTCCAGGTTCAAGACAACCTTCAAGAGGAGGTAATACAGGTGATAGAAAAGGAGGAAATAGGCGTTTTGCTACAGTTAATAAGGTAGAGCCTACGGAGGAAGATGTACAAAAACAAGTTCGCGAAACCCTTGAGAAATTACAAGGTAAATCCAAAAAAGGTAAAGGAGCCAAATACAGAAGGAGTAAAAGAGATCAACACCGTGAGCAGACGGAGAAAGACCTTGAACAACAAGAGCTGGAGAGTAAAGTCCTTAAAGTAACAGAATTTGTAACCGCCAGTGAAGTGGCTACGATGATGGATGTTTCTACCACTGAGATTATTTCGGCCTGTATGTCTTTGGGCATGATGGTTACCATGAATCAACGTTTGGATGCTGAAACACTATCTATTGTTGCGGAAGAATTTGGTTACGAGGTGGATTTCGTAACGGCCGATATTGAGGAAAGTATTGTTGAGGAGGAGGATGCTCCAGAAGATTTGGAGCCAAGAGCTCCAATAGTAACCGTAATGGGCCACGTAGATCATGGAAAAACATCTTTACTGGATTATATCCGAGAGGAGAATGTTATTGCCGGAGAAAGTGGTGGGATTACCCAACATATAGGTGCTTACGGGGTTACATTAGAGAATGGTTCTAAAATCTCATTTTTAGATACACCAGGTCACGAGGCATTTACTGCGATGAGGGCAAGGGGTGCGCAAGTAACGGATATTGCTATTATTGTAGTTGCTGCGGATGATGATATTATGCCGCAAACCAAAGAGGCTATAAGCCATGCCCAAGCGGCGGGTGTACCTTTGGTTTTTGCGATAAATAAAATTGATAAGCCAACGGCAAACCCGGAAAAAATAAAAGAAGGTCTTGCCCAAATGAATTTGTTGGTAGAAGATTGGGGAGGTAAAATTCAGTCCCACGATATTTCTGCTAAAACAGGTGTAGGTGTAAAGGAATTGTTGGAGAAAGTACTGCTTGAAGCCGAGCTACTTGAGCTAAAGGCAAACCCCAATAAGCTTGCTAACGGAACAGTAGTCGAAGCTTTTTTGGATAAAGGTAAAGGATATGTTTCTACTATACTGGTCCAAGCCGGCACCCTTAAAATTGGTGATTATGTACTTGCCGGAACCACAAGTGGTAAGGTAAAGGCCATGCAAGACGAAAGAGGAAAGAATGTTAGTGAAGTGGGTCCATCTAGACCTATTTCTATTCTCGGTTTAGATAGCGCTCCGCAGGCCGGGGATAAATTTTATGTTTTGGATGATGAACGTGAAGCAAAACAAATTGCATCCAGAAGATCACAATTACAACGTGAGCAATCAGTTAGGACACAACGTCATATTACACTGGATGAAATTGGAAGAAGAATTGCCTTGGGTGAGTTCAAGGAATTGAATATTATTCTTAAGGGGGATGTAGACGGCTCGGTGGAAGCGCTTACGGATTCTTTCCAAAAATTATCCACAGATGAAATTCAAGTGAATATTATCCATAAGGCGGTTGGCCCTATTACAGAGTCAGATGTTTTATTGGCATCAGCTTCGGATGCAGTAATTATTGGTTTTAATGTTAGGCCAATGGGTAATGCAAAGGCAATAGCAGAAAAAGAGGAAATAGATATTCGTATGTATTCTATTATTTATGATGCCATAAACGACTTGAAGGACGCTATGGAGGGAATGTTATCTCCAGAGATGAAAGAGGAGATTACCGGAACCGCTGAGATAAGGGAAACTTTCAAGATTTCAAAAATTGGTACTATTGCCGGTTGTATGGTAACAAGCGGTAAGATTTTCAGAAACTCGGATATTCGTTTAATACGTGACGGAGTGGTTGTGTACACAGGTACGCTGGCTTCCCTTAAAAGGTTCAAGGACGATGTAAAAGAGGTGGCTAAGGGTTATGATTGTGGTCTTCAGATAAAGAACTACAATGATATAAATGAAGGCGATATTGTTGAATCTTTTCAAGAAGTAGCTGTGAAGAAGAAATTGAAGTCTAAATAATTTCTTCAACTTAAAAAACGGTCAATAATTAAAAAAGCTAATGATTAAGAGGTATTAAAAATCGACTTATTTGGTCGATTTTTTTGGCTTTAAAAGCATTGCATCAGGATACTTTGTGCGTACCTCGTTAAACTTACGTTCTGCATCCAATTTTGATTTAAATCGGCCTACACGCACCCGGTAGGTGGGGGAGTCAAAATCTATTTTTGAAAATAGCTCAGGAAAATCTTGTTCTACATTAGATTTTATGGATTGGGCTTTTCCGTAATCCCCAAAACCAACCTGTATTCTGTAATATTCGGAATTTCCAAGAGCAGACTTGTAAATATCCAGCAGTTTTGAGATTTTTTCGTCTTGTTCAATGTTGATATTTGCACTCTGAGAATAACAAAGATTTGAAAAACAAGTAAAAACGGCTATATAAACAAGTGTTTTCATAAGACTGATAGTGTTGGAATAAAATAGAAATGCAAAAGTAATTTTTTAAAGATTAAACAAAAGAATTACATCTTATTTAGAACATTTATAAATTGTAAATTATAAATACATTAACATTTTTTCAAATAAAGTCTATGTCGTATTTTTGCATTCGATTTAGGCATATATTAGTTCTTTTCAGTAACAGTAAAAGACCAAAATCATGCCAAGATTCCGATTGAAATATTCGATATATGAAAAAGGTTCCATACCGAAATCAGTTTTCTAAAGTTTTAGGGTTTAGCCTAATAGTTTTTCTGCTTTTTTCAGTTTCTATAATTGCACAGGATGAAGCTCCTGCTCCAACTGAATCAGTCGAGGTTGAGGTTGCGGATGCTGTTTCCGGTGGTGATGCGGTAGCTGGCAAGGCGCTATTTAATCAAAATTGTGCTGCTTGTCATGCCTTAAATCGTAAAATGACGGGTCCGGCGTTGGCTAATGTGGAAAGTCGCTTAGCTGAAGAGGAGGGATTGGATAAAGAGTGGTTGTATCGTTGGATTAAGAATAGCCCCGGGATGATTAAGTCTGGAGATGCTTACGCCAATAAGATTTATGCGGAGTACAATCAGGCGGCAATGACCGCTTTCCCAACACTATCAAATGTAGATATAGATAATATTTTGGCCTATACGGCTGCAGCTCCGCCTGCTTCGGCAGGACCGGCAGCTGGTGACGTCGCGGCGGTTGCTACAGGTGCTGGTAGTTCTTCGGGTATTTCGAATGAAATTATTCTTGGGGCATTGGTGCTAGTTTTTGGCTTGTTGGTTGTGATGTTGTTGTTGGTGAATAAAACCTTAAGCCGCATAGCTGAAGCTAATGGTATTGTTATAGAAAAAGAAAAGACGGAGAAAAGAACACCCATTTGGAAGGCTTTTGCCCAAAACCAATTTTTGGTTTTGGTTACTTCAATACTTTTCTTGTTGGGAAGTGCTTACTTTGCTTATGGTTGGATGATGCAGGTTGGTGTTGATCAGGGTTATCACCCTATACAGCCAATTCAC
>JBARUM010000200.1:0-5403 GCA_049645725.1 Maribacter sp. | reverse complement strand
GCGTTATACAATGCAATTGATACAATTACTAAGAAATTTATTTATCCTTTAAGTAAATTAGTACGCTATGGGAAACAGGAAATTTTGCCCTTTGTGCCTAGAAAAAAACTATTGTCTCAGGTATGGCCCAATGGGTTTCCCTCAAAACAATTATTGTTGAAATCCAGTCCGCTAAGACAGAAATACTCTGAAATAACTATTGCTAGTGTCAATGAGGTGGGCTTTTTAACCATGCAAACCCTAGACTCTATTAAAACCATATTGGACGACAAATTGGCCAAGGAAAAACGACAGCAAGAGTTTATTGCTTTGGAAGAGCGTATGATTATTCAGATTAAAAATCTGAATAATCTAATAGATTCGGTCAATACCTCATTACCTCCTAATCTGTTAAACGCTTTGAAAAATATTAAAAATATAGCCAATGATAATTTAAGCGTCTATTCCAATATGACGGAACAAAATGCTAAGTTAGATTTAGGTCGAAATTTGGTGAATTGCTTTGACCATCTGGAACAACTTGAAAAAGCAATTTTAATACTACCGGCTCAAAAAGAAGAAATAACAACAACATACCAGGATCAAATATGGAATCCTTTTATGGCAAACCTCATGAACGAGGACTTAAAAAAACGTATTACCACTGCCTATCATAAGGTTTGGCTTCCATATCTGGTAAAGGAAGTCACTTCAGGACTAAGTTGTAACAACGCGCAGGACCTGGTAGTCTTGTTTTCAGAAACTCACAAAAGAATGTTGGCAATGCGGGAAGAAGAAACCAAGAGGTTAGAGCGAAAACTGAAAAGAGAGCAGGATCCTCTTGTGGTAAAAGAATTGTTCAACCTACAAAGCGCAGCCCTTGAAGACCAGTAGCATAAAGCGATACGGCAAAAACTATATAGGGTTACTCATAGTACTTTTAGTCTTTACCACAATATCCTTACGGGGACAAGGTGGGGAAGTATTGCCGGAAGCGTCTGAATTTAAGGACATAAAAACTAAGGTATGGATAAATACGTATGGTAATATTCGTATTTCAAAACGTTTGTTTTGGGATGCTCAGACTCATTTTAGATTCCAAGAAACCAAGAATACGCCTTTTGTTGGCCAAGTAGCCCAAATTTACAATCGTCATGCGATTGGTTATATTTATTCCAAAAAAGTTAATTTTAGCCTTGGAGGGGTTGTACGACTCAATTTCAATACGGACGAATTATCGACAGATAGAAACCTTGTACCGGAATGGCGTATTTGGCACCAGTATCAATTTGCGCAACCTGTTTATTCGGCCATGATCTATCACCGCATACGAATAGAACATAGATGGACTCAGGGTTTTGAGGAAAATAGCGATTATATTTTTAGAAATAGATGGCGATATATGTTCAGGGCCAAGGTACCATTGAATAGTCATAAGTTAGAACCAAGGACATTATATGTTTCTCCAGAGGCGGAATTGATTATGCAGAGTGGGAAAGAAGTGGTAGGCAGTGCCATGGAAGATTTGAGATTAACGGCAACCTTAGGTTACATCTTAACTCCTCGTTTATCTTTGGCTGCCGGGGGCATGTACTCCTTTGGACAGACACTTGATAACGCTGGTATTTATAATCAGAATTTTACGTTACGTTTCCACGTCTATTTCTCACCGGATTTTAGAAAAGTAAGGAATAAATTACCCGCCATTCATTTGGATGATTAGGCACTTAAGAAAAAAGATACCTTTAGGTAATAAAATATGAATAATAAGAAAACCACTATCATCACATACAGCTCCTTAGCAATAGCAATTGTTGTGGCTATTTTTTTTATGTTCAAATCTAACGGGCTTCAAAAGGAATTAAAGCAAAGCAATAATAATAAAGCAGCGATTGATAAAGCTATTAAATCGTATCAGCAGCTGCTACAAATAGATTCTATACTTGTAAAAGGACAGTATGAATTGGCATTAAAGGCTTATAACGACGAAATGAAGGATAAGGATATGGATGATATTGCCGGTGTTCAGCTTCGGATTGACATAGCGGAACAGCTTCTTCGAATGAAGGTAGAGAGGGGTTCTAATCAAGTTGGAGAAGTAAAACTAGACTCCTTAGATTCTATCCAATCTAGTCGTTTATTCAAGAATAGGGAAATTAAGCGCTATGATTCGTTGAATTTTGCATTTGAAAAGACCAAGGTTCAGCTAGAAGGCATGCGGTCCCAACTTAAGAACAAATCCTTTGGAGAGTACCTTTCTTTCAAAAGCAGCAAAGCAAACCAAATGCATTATGTGGGTCAAGTTAAAAGTAATCAGGCTAATGGGAGAGGCGTAGCCATACTTAATACGGGTAGCAGATACGAAGGGGAGTGGAAGGCAAATAAACGCCATGGAGAAGGAACTTTTTATTGGCCGGACGGTGAGTATTATGTAGGCAGTTATCTCAATGATCAGCGCAATGGTCTAGGAACTTACTATTGGCCCAATGGCGAAAAATACGTTGGGCAATGGAAGAATGACAAACGCAATGGAAAAGGCGTTTTTTATGGTAAAGACGGTAAGGAAATTACAAGTGGTATTTGGAAAAACGATAAGTTGGCAGAAGAGGACAAAGAGTAATATCCGCAACCTTTATTTGACACTAACCCAATAACCGCGTCCATATTTTTTTAATCATTCAAAAACACTAGCCTCTACAGTAGTCATCTCATTATGATTTTTCATGCTTATATCCGCTTTGGGCATTGTAACAGAAAAAGTTGTGCCAAATCCTTTGCCAGGAGATTCTGCCGTAATTTGACCACCATGAGATTCTATAATTTGCTTTATCATATAAAGACCTAAACCCGTTCCTTGGACATCCGCATGAAAGCGTTCAAAAGGAGAAAATAACTTTTTTAAAGACTTCTCGTCCATACCTGAACCATTGTCTATTACTTGAAATTGTACTAAATCTCCTAAATTTAAAGCTCTAACTTTTATAAGTGGCTGCTTCTGATCACCCATATATTTAATGGCGTTATCTAATAGATTACCAAAAACTTGAATTATTCGGTTTTTATCGCCATAAATGTCAGGAAGGTTCTTGGCTACGCTAAGTTTTATATTACTTAGTTTTATTTTTCCGCTAACTAAATTACTGGCCAAGTCAATAATTTCGATGGTATCTAAAAGTTCATTGTTATTTACTATTTTTCCAATCTTGGCGATTTTGGTAATATCGGCAATAAGGGTGCTCATGGTATCACATGAAACATTTATCATTTCCAGGTATTTTTCCATATCTGGAAAGTCTTCCATAACCATTTCTAATGGTATAAGACCAGCAATTCCTTTTATACCACTTAAGGGGCTTTTTAAATCGTGCGAGACGGCATAAGTAAAACGCTGTATCTCTTCATTTTTGGTAGATAATTCGTCCGCGGCCTTAATTAGTTTGGTTTGTTGGTGTCGAAGTTCTGTCGTTCGTTCATCAATTTTTCTCTCTAGCTTTAATTGATATCTCTTTATATTCTTAATTCGGATATAGTAAACCAAATAAATTGAACCTATAAAAATAGTAAGCAGCAATAACCTAAACCACCAGGTTTTCCAAAAGGGAGGTGTAATTGTTATGAAAAGTGATGTTTCTTCGTCGCTCCATATTCCATCAGAATTGCTGGATTTAATACGTAATCTGTAATCTCCTGGGTTAATGTTGGTATAATTGGCCGAAGTCTTATTACCAACATAGTTCCAATCTTCCTCGAACCCTTCCAAAAAATAAGCATAATTCACTTTTTCAGCAGCTTTAAGGGTAAGCGCATTAAATTCAATATTAAAAACGGAATGTTTGTAACTCAACGTAATTGAATCTAACTGGCCAATATCCTGTTCAAGTACTCCGAAATCATCGTTGGGATAAACAGATTTGTTAAAAATCTTAAGCCCAGAAAGTAAGACCGGGAGTTTATCTGTCCTTTTTGCCGCTTGCTTTGAAGTAAAAATATTGAATCCGTTATTTCCACCAAATACTATCTCATAGTTATTGGTCTTATAAAACGAAGAGGCGTTAAATTCATTACCCTGTAGACCATCATAGATATCATAATTTAAAAAATCATTCGTCTCCTCATTATATTTTACGACACCCATTTCTGTGCTCAACCACAAAAGACCATAATCATCCTGTACGATGCCCTTAATTGCATCATTTATTAATCCATGGGCCTTAGTAACGGATTTAAAACTATTCTTGTCGGGTAAATATTTGTTGAGTCCTGCCTGTGTGCCAACCCATAAATTTCCATAGTCGTCCTGTGTAATCGTATTAACATAATCATTGCTTAAATGATTATTTATCCCCGCACTATGATACTGTTGAATAGACCAGGCATTATCCTTTTCTTCCAATCTAAAAACACCCATGGTTTGCGTACCTACCCATATTGCATTACTATCGTCTTCATACAGTCTTGCAACGGTCTCAACCTCTTTACCGTCCGTTTCGGATTTGAGGTTTATATTTTCATGACTCTTAGTTTTTGGATTATAGATTTGCAGCCCGCCATATAGGGTTGCTATCCAAATACGCCCTTTTTTATCCTTAATAAGTTCCATTACATTATCGGAAGCCAAAAAAGAGTTTTTACTGGTCCATATCTCGTAATCCTTGGTTTGTGTATCAAAGATAGTAATCCCATTGGCCCAAGAACCTAACCAAAGTCTATTCTGATTATCGGGCAAAATGGAAAGTATTACATTACTATTCAATTTTCCATTATCCAACGAATAATGCTCAAATATTCCTTCATCACGCTGCCAATAATTTAATCCTCCACCATCCGTTCCTATCCATAAGTTTCCAATAGCGTCTTCGCTAAAACAGTTTACAATGTTATTACTCAGTGAATTTGGATTAAAAGGATCTAAGGCAATATGCTTAAATTTATAATAATCGGGATCATAAAAACTTAGCCCTTTTTTAAAAGGCCCCATCCACATAACCCCAGTACGAGTCCTGCACAATGACCAAATAGAGTTGTTAGAGATTGATGTAGGTTTTTTATAACTGGATTTTATATTTGAGATAGCTCCATTGTAAATTGAATAAATTGAAAGTCCGGCGTTTTCAGTGCCTAGCCATACATTACCCCGAGCATCTTCTTCCATAGTCAGGATTGTATGGCCTGGACTTACATTAATTTTTTCCTTTAGTAACAGTTCATTATTTACCAACTCATAATCTAATAGTTCGCCATTTCTAGTTCCTATTAAGAAACTTAAAGGTCCAGTCCTTAGGGCACTGCTTACAAACTGGTTTCCGAGGAAGGTTCGTTTTATCTGTAATTCAGAATCTATGATATAGCTTTTGCCCTGTGTAACAATGAATAGTTTATCATCATTTAACAATTCAAATATTTCTATGATAGAATTATCATTTG
>JBARUM010000199.1:0-1533 GCA_049645725.1 Maribacter sp. | reverse complement strand
CCTATGTCTAATCAAAATTTAACAGAAGAACAGGCTAGAGCTATTTTAGAATATTTTAGAACTTTATAATAAATCAAACTTAAACTAATATAACATGAAAACAACTTTTAAATTTATTATGTTATTCATATCAGCTACCTTTTTACTAGGTAGTTGCGGTAATAACAATGGCGAATCTGGTGGTAATGGTGCTTTAAACAGTAGTAATGCTGAAAAAGTATATGTTGCTCCGGGTGAATATGACGAGTTTTATGCATTTATGTCGGGTGGTTATAGTGGTAACTTAACTGTTTACGGCTTACCTTCTGGTAGAATGTTTAAAGAAATTCCTGTTTTTTCTCAATTTCCAACTACAGGTTACGGATACTCAGAAGAAACTAAACCAATGTTGAATACTTCTTTTGGTATGGTGCCTTGGGATGATTCTCACCACCCTGATATTTCTCAAACTAACGGAGTTTTAGACGGACGTTGGATTTTTATCAACGGTAATAATACACCACGTATTGCGAGAATTAGTTTAACAACATTTGAAACTGAAGAGATTATTGAAGTTCCAAATAGTGCAGGTAATCACAGTTCTTCTTTTATTACTGAAAATACCGAATATGTTGTTGCCGGAACTCGTTTTTCAGTTCCTGTACCTCAAGTTGATATGCCTATTAATGAGTATAAAGGTAACTTTAAAGGAGCGCTTTCTTTTATAAGTGTTGACCCTGAAACAGGTAGAATGGGTATCAAATTCCAAGTATTAATGCCTGGATTTAACTATGATTTATCACATCCTGGTAGAGATAAATCTCACGGATGGTTCTTCTTTACTACATATAACACTGAAGAGGCGAGCTCTTTATTAGAGGTAAATGCTTCACAAAATGATAAAGATTTTATTGCTGCCATTAACTGGAAAAAAATTGAAGAATATGTTAATAATGGTGGTGGAACAAAAATGCCTGCTAATTATGCGCATAATGTTTACGACGAACATACACATACTGCTACTTCAACAATGGTTAAAGAAGTGCTAACTGTAAACCCTGCAGACGTTCCTGGTGCTGTGTATTTATTGCCAACACCTAAATCTCCTCATGGTTGTGATGTTGACCCTACTGGGGAATATATTATCGGTAACGGTAAATTATCAGCAGATTTAACAGTACACTCTTTTACAAAAATGTTAGCTGCGATTGAAGGCAAAAAGTTTGATGGTGATGCTTATGGTATTCCAATTTTAAAATACGAAGAAGTATTGGCAGGTGCCGTGAAATCTGGTGGTTTAGGCCCATTACATACAGAGTTTGATGATAAAGGTAATGCTTATACCACTTTCTTTATCTCGTCTGAGGTAGTAAAATGGAATGTGGAATCAAGAGAAGTAATTGACAGAAAACCAACTTATTATTCCGTTGGTCACTTAATGATCCCTGGTGGAAATTCACGTAAGCCTTTTGGTAAATATGTGGTAGCCATGAATAAAATTACGAAAGACCGTTATTTACCTACTGGTCCTGAGTTAGAACACTCTGCACAGTT
>JBARUM010000198.1:0-3751 GCA_049645725.1 Maribacter sp. | reverse complement strand
GGATATTTACAATATTTCTGCGAAAAGTGCGGTGTATATGGGTGATGATATTCCGGATATTCCTCCAATGAAAATGGTGGGTTTAGCTACCTGCCCTCAAAATGCCGTTCCAGAAGTAAAAGCGGTTAGTCATTATATTTCACATATAAACGGTGGCGAAGGATGTGTTAGGGATATAATTGAACAAGTTTTAAAGGTTCGTGGAGATTGGATGGATAATTATAGTGCTGCTAATGATTGATTATGCTTAAGGATTACAAAATTATTTTGGCCTCTGACTCTCCAAGACGTCAAAGATTTCTCAAGGAAATGGGTTTGGATTTTGAAATAAGATTAAAACCCTTGGATGAAGTTTATCCAGAAAATCTTAAAGGGGCGGAGATTTCAGATTATCTGTCAAAATTAAAGGCATCTAACTTCGAGAATGAGCTATTACCTAATGAAATCTTAATTACTTCGGATACAGTTGTTTGGCATAAAGAAGAGTCATTGGCAAAGGCAAAAACGCGAGAAGAAGCTCACATAATGTTAAGGAAACTTTCAAATGGTTGGCATGAAGTAATTACTTCTGTATGTTTTACTACCAACAAAAAACAATTGGTCAAAAACAGGACTACCAAGGTGAAATTTAGTGCTTTGACCGATTCTGAAATTTCATATTATGTAGCGGAATATAAGCCATTTGACAAAGCTGGAGCCTACGGTATTCAAGAATGGATCGGCTTGATCGGTATTGAGGAAATAAAAGGTTCATACACTAACGTTGTTGGGCTTCCTACACAGTTGGTTTACAAAACGTTAATGACCATGGTCAAATAAATCATTTTAGGTAATTTTGCGTCAAATTCCTAGTTATGAAACGTATATTAAAATCTAAAATTGTCGTTATTTTACTTATTTCCATGGTTGCCTTAACAGCCTCCTGCAATGAACAAATTAAAGAGAGAACTAACGATTTAGCAATAAACTCAACTGCCGAAAAAATAGGTGAGGCAATCACAAAAAAAGATCTGTCACAAGAATTTAAGGAGTATTGGTATGCGGGAAAAGCAGAAATAACTTCATATAAACTGGAACAAGCAAGGTATGGTGAACTAAGGGAAGGTAATGCTGTTCTAATATATGTTACAGAACCTTTTTTACCAGAAAAGCAAGTCAAGGCAGATGGCAACCGTCCGGACAATATTCCAGTTTTAAAATTGAACTCAACAAAAAATTATTTAACGGGAATCTACCCCTACTCCATTATGACCAGTAGTTTTTATCCTGTCCATGATGATAGTCACGCTTTAAAACTATCATTTTCCTCGCAGGAATGGTGTGGTCAAGTATATGCACAATTAAATAATAAGGATAATTTCGAAATCATGTCACATTCCTATTTTGAAAAAGAAGGAGATCAGAAATTTGAAATGAACAAAACAGTATTGGAAAATGAAATCTGGAATAAAATAAGAATAAATCCTTCAGGACTTCCAATTGGTGAGATGAATATAATACCCTCTCTAGAGTACATGAGATTAACGCACAAAGAAGTCAAATCATATAAAGCAAAAACGTCCTTATCAAACCAAGGTAGTTTGCAGACCTACGAAATAAACTACCCAGAGTTGGGGAGAACATTAAAAATAAACTTTACCACAAGTTTTCCTCACACTATTGAGAGTTGGACAGATTCTTTTAAAGATGGGTTTGGACAGAATGCCAAAGTTCTTACTTCTACTGCTAAAAAGTTTAAAACTATAAACAGTCCTTATTGGCAGAAGAACCATAATAACGATTTATATTTGCGCGATAGTTTAGGATTGTAGCGAATGGAAGATTTTATTGCTAATCACAAAAATGAGTTTCTTTATAGTTTGATCACCTTTCTCTTGGTGTTAGCTGTAAAATATCTCTTCACAAGAACAGCACGGAAGGTTGGTAAAATTGGAGAGTTTAATCCGGTAAGGACCAACCTGATTATAAAGTATATTTCCATTTTACTCACCTTGACTTCTTTTGTTGTACTCACCCTCATCTGGGGCGTCAACTACAAAGAGGTTGGTGTATTGTTATCTTCCGTTTTTGCCGTAATTGGCGTGGCCCTATTTGCACAATGGTCCATACTAAGTAACATAACCGCTGGTGTTATTATATTTTTCTCATATCCTTTTAAGATAGGGAATACCATAAAAATTTTAGATAAGGAATTAACAGATTCTGAAAACCCAGATCAAAATAGCTTCATAATCGAGGATATCCGAGCTTTTCATATGCATTTGCGCAAGTCCAATGGTGAAATTCTTACTTATCCTAATAGTTTGATCCTTCAAAAAGGAGTAACCCTCGTTGCTACCTACAATGATAACTTGGAAGAAGGTTTCAACGACAAATAGTTTGTTAAAGAAGTTGTAAAATACTGACCTCCGGATATAATCTTACTATATTTGGAATTAGACTAAAACCGACATTATGCGCCACTTATTGGTTCTATTTTTTTGTAGCTTTTTCGCGTCAATTTCCACTAACGCACAAGCTCCAAAAAAGAGTTCTTCCGCAGCTATTTACCATTCTCTTCAAAAGCTTAATTTTCTAGGAACCGCTTTATATGTGGCAGCACATCCTGATGATGAAAACACCCGTCTTATTTCATATTTATCCAACAATGTTAAAGCTAGGACCGGGTATCTTTCTTTAACACGAGGTGATGGTGGGCAAAATCTTATTGGTCCCGAATTAAGGGAACTACTTGGTGTATTGCGTACTCAAGAACTTTTAGCGGCCAGGAGAGTTGATGGTGGAGAGCAATTTTTTACGCGGGCCAATGATTTTGGCTATTCCAAACACCCTAAAGAGACTTTAGAAATTTGGAATAAAGAGGTTATTCTTGAAGACGTAGTTAGGACCATTCGAGAGTTTAAACCGGATATCATCATCAATAGGTTTGATCATAGAAGTCCTGGTTCAACCCATGGTCATCATACTTCATCCGCTATGCTCAGCTTAGAAGCATTTGATTTAGCAAATGATTCCAGTTCATATCCAAATCAGCTGGAGACCACTGAAACTTGGCAGCCAAAACGTCTTTTTTTTAATACTTCTTGGTGGTTCTATGGTAGTGAGGAGAAGTTTGAAAAGGCTGACAAGTCTCAAATGCTAAATTTTGATGTAGGTACCTATTACCCCATTTTGGGCTTATCCAATAATGAAATAGCATCTTTGGCAAGTAGCCAACATTTATGTCAAGGATTTGGCAGGTTAAGTAGTAGAGGCTCCCAAGAGGAATATGTAGAACTTTTGAAGGGTGATTTACCAAATGATAGAAGCGATTTATTCGATGGCATAAATACTACTTGGTCAAGAGTTAAGGGAGGAAAAGACATTGGGGATATTCTTTATGAGGTTGAATCAAATTTTAATTTTAAAAACCCGACCCTTCATTTACAACAATTGGTAAAGGCTTATAAATTACTTCAAGGCATTGAAGATGAACATTGGAAGAATCTAAAATCTGAAGAACTGAAACACCTTATTCTTTCCGTTTCAGGAATTCACTTGGAGGCTTTTTCAAAAACGGATTATGCAAATCCAGGCGAATCTATTTCAATAACCGTGGAAGCTTTGAATAGAGCACCCAGCACTGTTGTTTTGAAATCTGTTCTCATTAACAATAAGGAAGTACTGAAAGGAGAAATAGATTTAAAAGATAATGTACTTAAAACCGAAGAAGTTAACCTATCAATTTCAGAAAACACAGAATATACAAGTC
>JBARUM010000197.1:0-4852 GCA_049645725.1 Maribacter sp. | reverse complement strand
TTTTGTTTCTGATGATAAAAGGACAAGGAATAAAGCCAAAGTCGTTTTTGAATTTTATGGAATCGAAACAAAAATTGTGTCATCAAAGGGAACGGAATAAAAACTAATGGCAACAAAGGCTCCCATGAAAAGTCCTAGCCCACTTTAGAATCAAAGAATATTTTCTTAGACTTTTTTCTTTGGAATAAACTACCCCTTCCCCAACCTTTTGCGTAATTTAGAAAGCCCCACAGGGGTTAATCCCAAATAAGAAGCAATCAAATATTGCGGAACCCGCTGAAAGAGGTCCGGGCGCTTCTCTAACAAACGCAAATAACGTTCTTCGTTGGTACGACTGTTAAGTCGCTCTACTCGGGTAAAAATCTTCATAAATGCTTCTTGCATGGAGAGCCGACCGAATCGCTCCAGCTCATGCGACCTTTTGAAAGAGTTCTCAGCGTCAGATTTTTTTACGGCATATACGACACTCTTTTCAGAAGCTTCAAGGAAGTAATTGGAAGGAGTTCCTTTAACGTACGCAGGCAAATCGGTGAAAAAGACATCGTCCGTATAGAATTCCAACACTTTCTGCTCGCCTTCATCTAATTTATAGTAGTAAATACATCCAGTGGCCACATAGTAAAAATGAAGCACAGTTTGCCCTGGGGTAACCAATGTATCCCCTTTTTTTAAATCCAAGCGTTGGTAAAACTGCATCTCATGTTCCAGTACTATATCCTCAACTTTCGTGTAGGATAAAATCTTGTACTTTAAATTTTCTAGATGTGTTGTTTGTGATACTGTTTCCAAAGCCTGTTAAGTTAATGCTGATAAAGGAATTCAATATAACTATTTTCAAATAATAATCTCCGATAAGTATTTAATAGAGCGAGGTTTATAACAATTTTAATCACCCATATTTTGAAGTGAAAATATTTGCGAGTTAATTGAACTTTCTGTTAGGTGAAAAAGCAGTTATCGGCATGGACATTTTTTTACTGTCGATGATTTCAGAAACCAATTTACCGGTTGCCGGCCCCAAGCTCCAACCCATCATGGCGTGACCCGTGGCAAAGGTGAGATTGGAATAAGTATCCGATTTACCTATATAGGGAAGCCCGTCCGGGGAAACCGGTCGCATCCCGGTTTGCGCTGCATCCATTTCCTCTTGATGGATTTCAAGTTCAGGATAGAATTTTTTTGCCCCGTTGGCAATTGCCTGTACCCGTTCTTTTCTAATTTTGGAATTTATGCCGGAAAACTCCATGGTACCAGCAAAACGCGTGAAACCTTGCATAGGGGTTACCGCCATCTTGGCCTCCATAAGAATTGCGGGGATTGAAATACCCGTATCCCTCGCAACATTTATCCGATAGCCCTTACCTGCTTGCAAGGGCAGCTTTAAGTTAAGTTTTTTGGACAACTCCCCACTCCAAGAACCTGCGGCCAAAACGATTTCGTCAGGTGAGTAAACTTGTTTATCAGTTCTTACCTCGCTAACTTTTCCGCCGGATACGTTCATGTCCAAAACTTCCTCATTTGTTTTAACCCTAACACCCACGTTTTTTAAATAAGCGACCATTTTTGGCATGAACTCGGTTGGCGTGGTATGTCCGTCACACTCGTAGTGAATGGCTCCTTTAGCATCTATTTTTATATCTGGTTCAATTTGGTCAAGTTCTGCCTTATTTAGCTCCCTTACCTCCAATCCAAGAAAACTAGCTTTTTTGGCAACCTCAGCTTCATGCTCATAGGAAGCTTCGGTTTTATAAAGCATCAAAAGCCCTTTACGCTCTAATTGAAATTCACCCAAATCACCTGAGCTCTTGATATCGGCATACAATTCCCTACTTATTAGATTGATGTCCTTTATAACGGGAATAGCACGTTCCACTTTTTCTTTAGTGGAGGACTTATGAAAATACCAGGACCATTTTATAAAATCCCAATCCAACCTAGGTTTCATATAAAATGGACTCGCCGAATTAAACATCATTTTAAGTCCCGTTCTAATCATTCCCGGAGAGGCCAAAGGAATTATATGGCTCGGTGTAATGTACCCAGCATTAACAAAAGAAGCGCCAGAAGTAATGTCTGATTTATCGATAACGGTTACCTCATGACCTTCCTTCTGCAAAAAATAAGCAGTGCTCAAACCCACTATTCCACCTCCAATTATTACAATATTCTTGTTCATATCATATTACTTGAAACCCATGTGCGTATGGGTCATCGTCATCTATAGTTATGGTATTGTGTCCGTATATTTTGGCCCATCCTTTTATGCTTGGAATAATTGCCGGTATGATGCCAATTTTAGTCTCTACTTCCACTTTTCCCACAAACTGAGACCCTATAAAACTCTCGTGTACAAAATCATCTCCCAACTTTAGTTTTCCTTTGGCATACCATTGCGCCATCCGGGCAGAGGTACCGGTACCACATGGAGAACGGTCAATGGCCTTGTCCCCATAAAAGACTGCATTTCTGGCAGTAGCACCAAGAGAAATAGTCTTTCCCGTCCATAAGATGTGGCTTACATTTCTAATGGTCTCATCCTCTGGGTGTATAAATTTGCCTGGATATTTTAGATTGATTTTTTCTCTGATCTCCTGACTGAACTGGATTAATTTACCCGCTGAAAAATTCTGAATTCCTGAAAAATTCTTTTGGGCATCTATGATTGCATAAAAATTTCCACCGTAGGAAACATCAAATACCAGTTCGCCAAGTTCTGAACAATCAATTGTTAATTCAGTTGCTGCCAAGTAGGATTTTACATTGGTCAATTTCACCCAATCTACTTTTTTTTCAGTCTGCTGATATTCAACATGCACTAAACCCGCAGGAGTTTCCATTCGGATTTGACCTGGAATTTTTGGCTGTAATAAGCCCTCTTCTACACCAATGGTTATTGACCCAATGGTTCCGTGCCCACACATTGGAAGGCAACCACTGGTCTCAATAAAAAGGATACCAAAATCATTTTCGGGATTGGATGGCGGATAGAAAATACTACCACTCATCATGTCATGGCCTCTAGGTTCGAACATTAGGCCCTTGCGAATCCAATCATACTCCTTCAAAAAGTGCTGCCTTTTTTCGCTCATATTGAATCCAGAAAGATCAGGGCCACCGCTTTTTATGACTCTTACAGGATTACCACAGGTATGGGCATCAATACAAACAAAAGTGCTTTTTGACATGAATTCCTATTTTGTAGTCAAAATATAATTGTTTATTCTTTTTTCTAAAATAGGTAATGTGACAGTACCCTGCTCCAGAATAATTTCATGGAATTTCCGAATATCAAACTTGGTTCCCAATTCTTTTTCCGCCTTTGACCGCATTTCCCTGATTTTAATTTCGCCCATTTTATAAGAAATAGCTTGTCCTGGCCAGGCAATATATCTATCAGTCTCTGTATTTACTTCATGCTCCGATAAAGCAGTATTGGCCAGCATATAGTCTACAACTTGTTGCCTAGTCCAACCTTTCGCATGGATTCCGGTATCTACGACCAGTCTACAAGCACGCCACATTTCGTAGGTAAGCTTACCAAATTGTTCATATGGTGTCGTATAAATACCCAGTTCGTTTCCCAAAAACTCCGTGTACAAAGCCCAACCTTCTCCGTAAGCGGAAAGGTACAAGTCCTTTCTAAATTTAGGGATGCTATCGCCCAGTTCCCTATTTAAACTTCCCTGCAAATGATGTCCGGGTACCGCCTCATGAGCGGTTAAGCTAGGTAAGGTATACAAAGTCCTACTATTAAGCTTATAGGTGTTTACGAGGTAAAAACCGGGTTCCGTATCGGAGGAAGGAGGAGAGTATCGGCCACCGGTATATTTGGGAGCAATGGCATCAGGAACTTTTATGACGCCATAAGGTCTTCTAGGCAAGGTGTTGAAGAATTTTGGCAGTTCGGCGTCAATACGCTTGGCAATATCCCTGGCATGCATCAATAATTCATCCCCTGTTTTCGCATAAAACTGCTCATCGGTTCGCAAAAAGGACAAAAACTCTTTAAAACTTCCTTTAAAATTCAGCTCTTCGATAATGCTTTCCATTTGCGCTTTTATCCGTGCTACTTCGCTCAGTCCAATTTTATGGATATCGTCAGCCGTAAACTCTGTTGTCGTTGTATAATAATTTATCCGATTTTGATAAAATTCCTTACCGTTGGGCGTTTCGGATGCACCCAAGGTTTCCCGTGTATTTGGGATGTATTCTTCTTCGAAGAATTTTTTTATTTTTTTAAATGATGGCACAACACTTTTGATAATGGCCGTATTAGCAGCAGCAAGGACAGAATCCTTTTGAGGCTGGGTCATCACCGATGGTAACTCTTCAAAAGGTTTATAAAAACCACTTAGGGTGAAATCCTCTACAATATGAACGTCATACGTACTTTCATACCCCTTAAAAATAACTTTGGGTTGAGAAAGCCCCTCTTTTAATCCCTCCTTTATTAATATCAGATGCTCATCCACAAACTTAGGAATGGCGTTCAGCGTATTCAAATACCTTTTTGCATCGGCATATGTCAAAATTGGTTTAACCCTGTAATTCAGGTTCAGATGAAAACCTTGGTCGGCCTGTATTGGATTTAAATACATTCTATATTGGTATTCATCTATTTTATTCTGAAGTGTAAAACGCAATAACTCATAAGAAATCTGCTCCGTTTCGGAAAGGTCGTTACGATCCAGTTGTTGCATGGCCAAGAGCTGATTCCTTGCAAAATCTGCGTCTTTTTTCTCAAAATCTACCGTGTACCTGCCAAGAGGATATACTTCATAATCAAACAATTTAAAATCCTCTACGGCCTTAATAATAGTCTCGAGGTCTGCATCACTTTTCTTTTGGGCAA
>JBARUM010000196.1:0-10258 GCA_049645725.1 Maribacter sp. | reverse complement strand
CGTTCTACCTACAAATTGGTTTGCCTCTTCAAGATTGGTAATCCTCATATTCTCTCCGTCCCATAACAACTTTTTCCGAGCAAAAAATTCCATTTTCCCTTCGCTGTTTTCTTTTTGAAGCATATAGCTCCTTATGGCCAAGTTCCCCATCAGTACAGTTTCAGTCATTGGTCCCGCATAATCAAAAGAAGAGGTAAGTGCTTGGTGCTCTGGGCTATTAAATCCGGCCTTGCATGCATCTACCCATTTTCTTTGATGTCCATACTCAGGTTCTAAATTCTCTTCAACTTCTGGCCCAAATTCGGTTGTACCATCATTCAGATACAATTTGGGCATAAGTGGCGAACTATCGTTTATATTGGTGGAAATAATGCCTTTTTCACCAATAATCAATACTCCATTTTGACTATTTTCCCCACCAATGTCGTCATTAGCTGGTATAATATCTGGATGGGACGGTCTTATTCCACCATCACTCCATGTCATTTCAATTCTAGATTTGGTCTTTTCCGTGGCATCAAAATGTAGTGTGATGAAGGACGATGCGGGACAACCTTCTGGGTTGTAATCCGGAGTCCACATTTGAGAAAAAACATAACCTACGCTACATTCTGCGTCGGTAGGATACTTTAAGTTAAGTGTTCTAAAAGGAATATCTATTAAATGGCACCCTACATCACCTAGAGCTCCGGTACCATAATCCCACCAGCCTCTCCAATTAAAAGGATGTAGGTTAGGGGTGAATGCTCTTTGCGAAGCGGGTCCTAGCCATAGGTCCCAGTAAAGATCTTCGGGTTTTTTGCTTGCATCAGGTTCCGGCATCTTTCCGCCTTGTGGCCATACCGGCCTATTACTCCAAACCTGTACTTTAGAAATTGCCCCGATCCTATCCTCATCTATCCATTTTTGGACCATATCTAGCAAAGGGTTGGATCCTCCTTGATTACCCATTTGGCTAACGATTTTATTGTTCCTGGCCATTTTGGTGAGCATTCTGGCCTCCTTGATGTTATGGGTCATTGGCTTTTGAACATAAACATGTATTCCTCTTTCCATAGCCCATTTTGCAGCAGGTCCATGAACATGGTCCGGAGTGGAAATAGTGACAGCATCAATATTTTTCTGCTTATCCAACATCACCCTAAAATCATTGTACAATTTTGCCTTAGGGAAGGCTTCAACAGAAGTAGAGGCTGATCCTGAAAAATCTACATCACATAATGCAGAGATCCTTTCACGTCCAGAAACTGATGCATTTCTAATATCACTTCCTCCTTTACCTCCTGCACCGATAGCAGCTAGATTTAGACGGTCACTAGGAGCAATATAGCCGGGGCCACCTAAAACATGACGTGGGACCAAAAAAATAGAAGATGCAATAGCAGAAGTTTTTACGAAGGATCGCCGAGAAATGGCAGGCTTCTTGGTGGAGGTATTTTTCATTTATTATGCTTCTTAATAATTTATAAATTAAACTCTAGCTCCCTAAAATAATCAATTATAGTTTAACTAACGAAAACCTCCATTACCGATTTTCTAAAGTGTTAAAGACCAAGGGACATATATAATAACAGGGCACAACTTACTTCTCTATTAGAGCTCTTATTCTAGTTCGGGCAGATTATTCTTCTTCATTCGTAGATTAAAGAATTCTAACATTAGAGAAAACACAAGAGTAAAATAAAGGTATCCTTCACGAATCGTTCCTACTTCATTTAGGTGATTTAGATGCGCCACCTCCGCCAATAATATGAAACCTATTAAAATAAAAGATTCCTAAAATTTTCATGGAAGGTGGTGTTTGTTTACAAACTCTTCGTTCATTAAGGATAAGCCGAACAATAACATGACACCCATAATCATTGGTAAAGCCAATCCAATATTGACAGCTTTTTTCTTTGTCCTTTTTCTAGCTTACCAGCTACTATAGAAATAAATATATTGAAGAAGTATCGCTAAAAAGGTAAGTGTTAACAAGGCAATCCGTGCATCTGGGCTAGTGAAAATTTCAAATATAATTAATTGGTCTTGTAGGCCGTTCCTGTTTTAACAATCAATTTTTTGTTTGGGTCTTTTACCGCATTTTTATATTGAAAAGTATAAGAACTGTCAGTTGTACTGATTATTTTGTAATGAATGGCTACTCTACTATTTAAATCTTTAAGGACAAACTCACAATCATTAAACCACCTTATGCTAGCGCTATCAATTTTGTTTTCATAGTAATCAACACTATAGTTTTCATTCCTTACAAAACGACCTGTTTTTAAGGAATCACCAATTTCATAATTAAATTTAAAAGTCCCCGTCTTATATGATTTACAATCCCTCTGGGGTTGATAACATGACAGCAATAAAAATGCGGCTATTAAAGTAAGGAAGTATCTTCTATACATCTCTGCAAAATAATGAAATTAGTATTTATCCCAGATACTTTAGCGAGAAATATTTAGTTCAAAAAAGGTTCTATTGCTGCTTGAAAGATTTAAAAGTGTCATCATCAAAAAAGATAACAATGCGTTCAATGAGTTTATCCGAATCTGGGGACAAGAAGTGGTTGGTGTCCTTTCCTCCTTTTTGTAATACTCCATTCTGTTCTTTATCCTCTGATAAATGGGAAGGGAAAATACCTTTTCCATACAACAACCAATACAAATCAACTTCTGGAAAAGTACGATTTACCTTTATCACAAAATCTAAACTGGGCTTGTTTCTACCGTTCAATAAATGAGAAAGACTGGAACGCTGCACATTAATTTTATCAGCAAATACAGCTGCGGAAATTTCATAATGTTCTAGAATTTTACCCAGTCTTTCTATAATAGCTTCCTTATCCATAATAGTTTACAAATTTACATTAAACCAGAAGAAAAGACTATAACATATAATTACCGTACTGACAATATAGAATCTAATGTATTAAATTAAAAACAAAGGTATTATATTATATAATATTGGTTTTAAATTAATTATATAAAAATAATATTGAAACTCTAAAAATTTTTAATATTGTAAAATTTAACCAAGAAAAATAATTACAATTGTAAATTTTATCTATAGTATTTTTGTGGATCATTAAAAACAACTTAGGTTTGACTACAGCTATTTATAGTAAAATTAAAGTTAAAGAGGTTATTGGTAGATACATAACCAATCAACATATTTCTAAGTTTTTGGCGGCATTGGACAACCAATTCAAAATAGAAATAGTTGGTAATTCTGTAGACAGGGAACCAATAAAAAGTGTCACATTTGGGAACGGACCAGTGCATATTTTCATGTGGTCTCAGATGCATGGCAATGAGACTACAACGACCAAGGCCGTAATAGATTTGATTAATCTTTTCAAGAGCGCACATGTAGAATCTAGCACATATTTTAAAAAATGTACCGTAAAGATTATTCCTATATTAAATCCTGATGGGGCTAAAGCCTATACTAGAAACAATGCTAATGAAATAGACCTTAACCGTGATGCTCAAAATCTTTCACAACCAGAAAGTGTGGTTTTAAAGAAATGTTTTGAATCCTTTAAACCTCATTTTTGTTTTAACCTACACGACCAAAGAACAATTTATAATGTAGGCGAAACAGGTAAACCGGCAACAATATCTTTCCTCGCCCCCGCATTTGATGAAGAAAGAAGTATTTCCGAATCTAGAAAAGTGAGTATGCAATTGGTCGCAGGAATGAATAAAAGGTTGCAGCAATTTATCCCAGGACAGATTGGTAGATATGATGATTCTTTTAACCCTAATTGCGTTGGCGATGCTTTCCAAATGTCCAATACCCCGACAATACTCTTTGAAGCGGGACATTTTCCAAATGACTATAATCGTGAAAAAACAAGAGAACTAATATTTATGGCATTATTGGAAGCTATAAATTTGATTGCCTTTGATAAAATAACAGAATACAGCTTAAAAGAATATGTTGATATACCTGAAAATGGAAAAATGTTTTATGATATTCTGATTAAAAATGCAGGAATTATAGATAAAACTATTGAAGAATCTGATTCCATTGGAATAATGTATACTGAAACTTTAAACAAAACTGGTATTTCCTTCAATCCAAGAGTATCGTGTAAAGGTTTAAAAAAATCATATTTTTACGGCCACAAGACCTTAGACTGTAGTAATAAGAAGGATTTAGAATGGTTATCAGCACAAGGGATTACGAAAATCATAAAGTGATTTTGTTAATCCTTTAGGTAATAAGGATTCAAATCTTTACGTTTTTACCAAATAAAATGAAGTTTCATTGAATTTAATTTCATAATGCGCTATTTTTGCCAAAAAATAACCAATTATGGGTAAAGTTAAATTAGACGAGATAGACCATCAGATTCTGGACATGTTAATTGATAACACCAGAACACCATTTACCGATATCGCAAAAAAATTATTGATTTCTGCGGGAACAGTTCACGTAAGGGTTAAAAAGATGGAAGAGGCGGGAATCATTAAAGGTTCTTCGCTTACTCTTGATTATGTTAAGTTAGGATATGCATTTATTGCTTATGTGGGTATCTTTTTAGAAAAGACACACCAGACTAAATTTGTTTTAGAGCGCTTAAATCAAATACCAAACGTTACCATAGCTCATATTACAACCGGTAAATTCAATATTTTTTGTAAAATAAGGGCCAAGGACACTACTCATGCAAAAAACATTATTTTTAAAATAGATGATATTGATGGTATTAGTAGAACGGAGACCATGATCTCCCTAGAAGAAAGCTTTAATGACAAGAAGCGATTGATGCATACCATCTTTAACGAATTATAATAATTTGATGATATTTTTTAAAAAAGCCCAATCTCCCAAAGGTTGGGCTTTTTGTTTAACCAGTAAACAACTATTCTCATGTTAAAAAAAGAGCTGAAAACGACCGAGTTCAACTACTTCTACGCTACTTATTTGAATATGCTTAAAAATGATGACGAACTACTAACTAGTCTAATTGAGGGAAAAGGGTGGTTTGTGAAATTCATTAAAGAATTGTCTACTCAAAAGTTGAATTATAAATATGCGGCGGGTAAATGGACCATTGCTGAGGTTCTGATACATCTAATAGATACTGAGCGGATTTTCCAGTATAGGGCTTTTCGTTTTTCACGAAATGATATGACACCTTTGCCTGGATTTGAACAAGACGGCTATGTGTTGGAATGCGAAAGTGAAAAAAGGACTAAGGAAAGTATTATTGAGGAATTTTTATCTGCGCGTGAAGCAACGATAGTTCTTTTTGGTTTAATGGGTGAAGAAAAATTAAGACGTATTGGAATGGCAAGTAGCATACCATGGAGTGTTGCTGCATTAGGTTTTGTAATTAGTGGTCATCAAAAGCACCATCTAAAAATATTAAAAGAAAGATACTTTGAAAACTAATCAAATTCCGGATACTCCTCAACTTCCCGATCAAAATTCATCTCTAATTCAGGAGTTATTTCATCACTTTCCATCACTTCTTCCGGGCTTTTGGTTTCTAACTCCCGTTCAATGTTCTCCTCGAAATTGGCAATAAAATTAGATAGGCTTTTACTTATCTTAACAAGGTATAAGGTATCTTCTGTTCTAAGTTCCACAGCCTCAATAATTTCATCATGACCATTTTTAAAAGTTATAATATCCTCATCACCGTAGCCATACGGATAGTTGTCTATTAGTAATTTGGTGAGATTGTGGTCTAATTTTCTATAATCTATTAAACGTCTAGTCATAAGTTCTTCAAATAAATTGGTTGGTTATTTGCTTGGACCTAATCTAGGTATTATTTCTATTGAGAATCACAAAGAGTTGTGAAATACGCTATTTTAGTATGTGAAGGTTTTATTCCATGTAGTAAGCAAAGGCATCTTCAAATATTTCTGAAGGAATATGAATATCTATCACTGCTTTTCCAATTTTGCTCAAAAGGACGAAATTTATATTTCCATGAGAATTTTTCTTATCATACTTCATTAAATCCAATAGTTTAGAAATATCTTCATTAGAAAACAAAATTTTACCATAATGCTTTAAAAAAGTACTTTTAATATCATCCAGCTCTATAATTGATAACCCTGTTAATCTATGTGATAGATACCCTTCGGTAATCATACCAATCGCAATGGCCTCACCGTGCAGCAGCGTTGACTTTTCTTGGGATGCTAGAAAATAGGACTCTATAGCATGACCTAAGGTATGGCCATAGTTTAAAATTTTACGGAGGCCTTGCTCTGTGGGGTCGATCAAAACAACTTCGTTTTTTATCTCTACAGATTTTAATATATGGTCTTTCATTTCAGATAATGTAGATACCATTTTTAGGTCGTCCCAATACTGTCTATCCTTTATTAGGCCATGTTTTAGCATTTCAGCAAACCCGCTTTCAAGCTGACGTTCTTCCAGAGTATCTAAAAAATCTGGAATTACGAGTACCATTACGGGTTGGTTAATAACTCCCACTTGATTTTTTAAAGAGCCGAGATCTACTCCTGTTTTTCCTCCAACAGATGCATCAACCATTGACAAAAGGGTAGTGGGCACATTAATAAAAGCTATTCCCCTTTTGAAAGTTGACGCAACAAAGCCACCTAAATCGGTAAGAACACCTCCACCAAGATTAATAAGTATACTTTTCCGATCCGCACCTAATTCGGAAAGGGCTTCCCAAACTCCTACACAGGTTTCAATGGTCTTATTAATTTCTCCGGATTCAATCTCTATAATTTCATACTCATAATCCCCGTTTATTTCAGACATGAACCGTGGTAAGCAATATTCATGCGTGTTTTCATCCACAAGGATAAAAACCATGGAATAGGAGCCCATTCTCAGTTCCCTATTTAAGGCCTCAAGAGCTTTATCTTTAAAGTGAACGGCATATGAATCTGAAACTATTGATTGCATTTTGAAAAGTATAATTTGAAACCAGATTACTGATGATAATGTTGCAAAATAAAGGTTATTTTTAATCCAAAGAATATAAATCCTGTGTTTATATTTGATTGCTAAAGAAATCATTGTAAATGGAAGGAATTTTTGAGAATACCGCAACTGCATTTTCGCTTAAAACCGATTCAGAATTGGAACGCGCCTATTTTCTATTCAAAATGATCGCCAATGAACCATTGGTTAAAATTGGAACGATAATGACCAATTTTGCCATAAAGACCCACTTACCTGTTGAGGGACTTATAAGGGCCACGGTATTTGATCACTTCTGTGGTGGTGTAAATGAGGAAGACTGTTTGCCCGTGGTGGATAAAATGTGGGAAAAAAAAGTGTGTTCCGTCTTGGATTATTCGGTAGAAGGTAAGGATGAAGAGGACCCGTTTGATAACGCTACAGAAATTATTCTAAAGATTTTAGATTTTGTAAAGGAAAAGGAGGCTATTCCTTTTGCCGTATTTAAACCAACAGGGTTTGGACGTTTTGCCTTATATCAAAAAATAAGTGAACAAAAGGAGCTTACAGCGAAAGAGCAGGCGGAATGGGGCCGTGTAGTCAATCGTTTTGACAAAGTCTGCAAGAAGGCACATGAGCTTGAAGTATCTCTGTTAATAGATGGTGAAGAAAGTTGGATGCAGGATGCCGCTGATGGGTTAGTAGAAGATATGATGCGAAAATACAATTATAAAAAGGCTATTGTGTTTAATACGTTACAGACATATAGATGGGATAGGCTACCATATTTAAAGGAGTTACATAAGAGAGCCTTGAAAGATGGATTTAAAATAGGTATTAAGGTTGTCCGTGGTGCCTATATGGAAAAGGAAAATGAAAGGGCCAAGGATAAGGGCTACCGAACCCCAATTTGTGAATCCAAGCTGGCCACGGATAAAAATTTTGATGCCACCGTGTCCTATATGGTAGATAGCCTAGATACTATTTCACTTTTTTCTGGAACACATAATGAGGAGAGTTGTCTTAAATTAATGCAACTGATAGAAGAAAAGGGAATCGAAAAAAATAATATGGGGATTTGGTTTGGTCAATTATACGGCATGAGTGATCATATTTCCTTTAACCTAGCGGAAGCTGGCTATAATGTGGCCAAATATTTGCCATTTGGCCCTGTAAGGGACGTAATGCCATACCTTATTCGAAGAGCAGAAGAGAACACATCAGTTGCAGGCCAAACAAGTAGGGAGCTTTCCTTGTTGAAAAAGGAGCGTAAACGAAGAAGGATTTAAATATAATTTCTAGTCTAATTCTTAAATGAAATAGATTCTAAAATCGCTTTTTCCTTACAATTTTTTAGCAATACCTGTACATTTTCATCTGATATAAAACCTTCTAAAAAATAAGTTTTACACGGGGTTGATTTGGTATTACTTTTCCCAAAATCAATATCACCATTCGTAAATAACTCCTTGATCTGATTCGTGTCGATAGACCTGGACATCATTACTTTACTAACTTCTTCGGAGTAGTAAAAAGGTTTAGAACGAATATCCTTTAGTGTTCGGCAGTTTGGGAGATAACAGAAATAAACACCTGTTTCCGCCGATTTTTTTTTCAAGAACATTGCTAAAAAAACGATACCAATGGATAATCCGAATAAGTAAAACCCTAGTCGCTTTATGAATGCCATAATACTAGTATTGAAAAATTAGTTGGGCAAAGCTATGGCTTTAGTAAGCAATCTGAAAGGATAGGTATCTAATTTCTAAAAAATCAGAAAATTAATATCGATGTATTGCAAATCGAACCATTCACCTACAGATTTATTGGTCAATATTCCATGATACATGTACAAACCGTTCCGCAGTCCTTTGTCAAATCGGAGGGAGTTCTCTAAGCCTCCATCTTCTCCAATTTTAAGTAAATAGGGCGTGAAAATATTACTAATAGAAACGCTTGCCGTTTTTGGATATCTGGATGGGATATTTGGAACACCATAATGCACTACTCCAAATTTCTCTATAGTAGGTTTATTATGGTCGGTTATTTCACTTGTTTCAAAACAGCCACCGGTATCTATACTTACATCAATTATTACGGCTCCTTTTTTCATATGTTCTACCATGGTGCTGTTAACGATTACAGGAGATCGGTCTTTTCCTCGTGTGGCACCAATCGCTACATCACATCTTTTAAGAGCCTTTAATAGATTTTTAGGCTGTATTGTAGACGTGTAAATAGTTTGTTTTAGGTTGGTCTGGATATTTCTCAGCTTGGTAATAGAGTTGTCAAAAACCTTGACATTAGCCCCAAGACCTATTGCGGATCTAGCAGCGAACTCTCCAACGGTACCGGCTCCTATAATTACTACTTCCACAGGAGGAACGCCGCTAATGTTACCAAACATAAGTCCATTTCCCTTATTATTGGCAGCCATTAATTCTGCTGCTATTAATACAGAGGATATCCCGGCAATCTCGCTTAGAGAACGCACGGCAGGGTATTTGCCATCTCCATCTCTTATGTATTCAAATGCAATGGCGGTAATACGTTTTCTAGCAAGTTCCTCAAAATATGCCTTATCTTGAGTTTTGATTTGCAAGGCTGAAATAACAGTTGTCTGTGGATTTATAAGACCGATTTCAGAAAGGGTAGGAGGTTCTACTTTCAATACTAGAGGACATGCAAAGACTTTATTTACGTCTTTTGTGATTTCCCCTCCCGCATTGGTGTAGTCCAAATCGGAATAATGGGAACCTTTACCTGCCCCTGATTCGATTAAAATACGATGACCATTAGAAGTTATGGCGTTTACGGCATCTGGCGTTAAACAAATGCGCTTTTCCTGATATTGGTTTTCTTTTGGAAGCCCAATAAAAAGCTCACCTTTTTGCTTTAAAATTTCTAAAGTTTCCTCTTGTGGAAGCAATTGTTGCTTACTAAAAGGTGAAGTGGGTTGGTTCATATGTTACTAGCTAAAACCGAATGACGGTCATATCCCAAAAGTACAATTTTTAAAGAAAATAAAATGGGAGGGATATTAACCCTGTAGGATAGAGAGGCTTATTAAAATTTAAGATGTAACCAATCCTGTACTTTATGCTGAAACTGTTTAAGAATATTCTCTATGTTACCGGTGGAAAGTTTTCTGTTCAACTTATCGGAAATAGATTCGTTCTCAGGAATTTCAATTGCTTCATTATTTAGTTGGGTATGTTCGGTGCCAGTTGATTCTGTTTTCACCTTAAGTTCTTGGAGTTCCGCATCCATGGCCTCTAAGTCAATTCCATGTACATGTTTATCATAGAGTTTAACGCGTATAAAATATACGAAGGGAACAATTACCATACAAACTGGTAAAAGC
>JBARUM010000195.1:0-2751 GCA_049645725.1 Maribacter sp. | reverse complement strand
ATTGCAGGGAGCGGCCCTAGAATTTTAGTTACAGAAGCTAAATCGTAGAGGTCGTTCAACCCAACGGATTGAACACTGTCATAGGTGTGAAAACCATAGGCTTTGTGAAAAATGATGTTTCCCTTTTCTGCAACGAGTACTTGTGCCCCGGGAAATGCTTTGTTCTTTATACCATCCGTTATAATTGAATCCACTTCGGGATTTACGGATAGTAGGTCTACCTCGGACGATTGGGAATTATCAAGTGCGGACAAACTAGGCGCCACAATTTTATCGGGAATAATTTCTTGTGAAAGGATTCTTCCCCCCGAAAGAACAAAAAATGTTATAACGAAAAGTTTTCTTTTCATACCGTACTTTCTTAACCAAGATCTCCCCTTTTGGGTTAAGGAGCTTCGCATCAATTTATTGGACCTCTATGAATTCTAAGCCCTGCCGAAAGGTTTACTAGTAACAATCGTAAATTCGTTATGGTTAACAAAACCTTTTAACTCATTGACTTCACAAGGTCTTTCGCGACTCCTTAGACTCCTCCCATGGTGCGCTTTGCATTGATTATTTTTTTTTAAGCGAAGCTTTCCTAACCCATCAATTTAACCGCGTCCTTGGCAAAATAACTAGCTATGATGTTGGCTCCAGCACGTTTTATGGCAATAAGTTGCTCCATCATTACGGCATCATGGTCCAGCCATCCTTTTTCGGCTGCGGCTTTCACCATGGCATATTCCCCCGAAACTTGATAAACCGCTACCGGTACATCTACTTCATTCTTTATTTCCCTAACAATATCAAGATAACAAAGTCCCGGTTTCACCATAACTATATCCGCACCTTCATCAATATCCTGTTGGGTCTCGCGGATGGCCTCAAACCGGTTAGCGGAATCCATTTGATACGTTTTTTTATCCTTAGGCACGTTTTTAATATCCACCGGTGCAGAATCCAAGGCATCACGGAAAGGACCGTAAAAAGCACTTGCATATTTTGCACTATAGCTCATTATTCCTGTATTCGTATGTCCCTCGTCTTCCAAGGCTTCCCTTATGCTCAGGATACGACCATCCATCATATCACTGGGGGCAACAAAATCCGCTCCGGCATTGGCATGTGAAACACTCATTTCTGCCAAGATCTCTACCGTTTCATCATTTAATATTTGGCCGTCTGCCACAATACCGTCATGCCCGTAAGAAGAATAGGGGTCAAGGGCAACATCGGTCATGACCAACATATCCGGACAGGCATTTTTTACCGTTTTTATGGCCAACTGCATTAATCCATTATCGTTTAAAGCTTCGGAACCTGAGTTGTCCTTAAGGTTATCGGCGACTTTCACGAATAGTAGCACCGCGCAAAGCCCCATGTTCCAGAGTTCTCTTACTTCTTTCTCTAAATTATCTAAACTAAGCCGGTAGTAATTGGGCATGGAAGCTATTTCTTCCTTTACACCCTTGCCTTCTACCACAAAAAGAGGGACTAAAAAGTCGCTGGGGGTTATAATGGTTTCGCGGACCAAATGCCGTATGGCTTCGGAACTTCTAAGTCTTCTATTTCTAATGAGTGGATACACAGCTTTGTTTTTTCTAGGTTTGGATAAAGTATTAAAAAAAAAGATTCTTACACAAATATAAGGCAAGCCTGCCATTCTATGAGTGCTTAGTAGTTTTCTTGTAGAACCCATCCCAATTACTAAATTCTAGATTGTAACAAATTGAATATCTTCCCTACTTATTTATTATAGCTAGATACTAAACAAAACGGAATACATGCTCTCCATCTCAAATTTGAATAAGACGTATCCGAACGGAACGCGGGCCTTGAACGATGTAAACCTTGAAATTGGAACGGGGATGTATGGGCTGTTGGGTCCTAATGGTGCCGGAAAATCTACTTTGATGCGTACCATCGCAACCCTTCAATTGGCGGATAGTGGTAACATCACATTTAATGACATTCATGTTTTTGAAGCACCGGACGAGCTTCGAAAGGTTTTGGGGTATCTGCCACAAGATTTTGGGGTGTACCCAAAAGTATCGGCCGAAATGATGCTGAACCATATTGCAAAAATTAAGGGAATTCAGCATAAGAATGACCGGAAGGCTTATGTATCTGACTTATTGAACAAAGTAAACCTATATAAATTTCGTAAACGTAATCTTGGAGATTATTCAGGAGGAATGCGTCAGCGTTTTGGAATTGCCCAAGCTTTGATCGGCAATCCTAAATTGATTATTGTAGATGAACCTACTGCAGGTTTAGATCCATTAGAACGCAACCGGTTTCATAATTTGTTGAGCGAGCTTGGAGAGGATGCTGTAGTTATTCTATCTACGCATATCGTAGATGATGTGGTTAATCTTTGTACCAATATGGCGGTCTTCAATGAGGGAAGGGTAGTTGTACAAGGACATCCACAAGAACTATCCAATACCTTGAACAAGAAGGTTTACCGTAAAAAAATTCCCAAGGAAGAAATAGATTTATACCAATCGGAACATACTGTACTCTCTACCTATCTTAGAAGTGGAAATTTAAACGTTAATATCTACAGTGAAACTAATCCAGGTGATGGTTTTGAGTTGGTGAACAACAACTTAGAAGATTTTTACTTCTACAGCATTAATCAACCTCAAATTTTATAATCATGAAGGAGCTATTTTTGTTTGAGCTGAAATATCGACTTCGCAGGCCGGCCACCTATATCTATATTTTTATCATGTTTTTGATGCCATTTTTATTGGCGGTATTCGA
>JBARUM010000194.1:0-2543 GCA_049645725.1 Maribacter sp. | reverse complement strand
TTTAATTCTAGGTAAAACTCCATAGTTCTGTAAGTATCTACATCCGGGTAACCGTTACTGGTTGGTGCTAATTTTTCATAATGATTTTTAGGAAACATAGATTCAGAAACAAGTTTATTGTAATCTTTTCGATCTTTCGGAGGGTGTGCATCTTCTATCATTGTCGGGGGTAAAGTACCATTACCTTCTCTTCTAATTCCCCAACGAATTATATTATTTTCATCTCTTACAAATTCGGCAGGTTCTTTCGTGTGTACCGTTGTGCTAATTGACCAGGCAATACCTCTATCTTTTCCGGGCTCTTTAAAACCAACTATAAAAGCGTATCTTTTACCACCTTCAAGTTCTAGTTCGGAATCATTTAAAAAATCAAATTTTATATAACGTAAATGACCTTCTTGTTCCCCATGAGGTTCATTACCTTTAGGATAAGCAGTTTGGGTGGTATATGGAATTTGCGGACAAATACCCCCCGCAATTTTATGCAACACTACATAGGTATCTCCTTCGATAAAATCATCACATCTGTTGAATTGATGGTCAAAACCATGGGTTGCAAAATCACCTTTGAATGTTCCGTTTTCATTAATGGTGAGCGGGTTTTTTTCATCAGTTTTTACTTCGTAAAATAAGACATACATTTGGGCACCTGAAGCTCCTTCCATAAAGGCATTACTACCTTTAGAAGTACGTAGAACCAAAGCATCAATTTTTATACTTTTCCCTTTTGGAACGTTAAAAACTTGTCCCATATCTCTATTTCTTTGAAAATAACCAAAGCCATTTGTATTCGGACTATCTTTCCAAAATAAATTAGGTTCATCTGTATTTCTAATACTGGTATTACCGTGATTTACTTTATCTTTTGGAATAGCAAAATAAAGTCCTTTATGCAGTTTTTCTTCTGGCAAATTATAAGTTTTACCTAGATCTGTAATCTTCAAGTCTTGTTGTGCATAAAAAGGGCTTGTAAAAAAAGCTAGAAAGCTAAAGATTGTAAATAGATACATTTTTATTTTAGGGAAGCAAATTTTCATTAGTTAATTTTTTTAGAGATATGTCGTAAAACTAGTTTTTTTATTCGATTTGTTTCTTTGAATTTTTAATTGAAGAGTAGGAATAAGAGAATATGTCTAAATTTGTTTCCAATTATTTAAAGTATTTAATCCTACAATTAGCTATGCCTAAATTTCCACATTTGAAACAATTTTTCACCCAACTTCTAATAAGTTCCTACAGTATTCTTTTCGCATTTTTTGTTTCCTGTTCCGATTCAAAAAAAGACACACCTGTTGCAAAAGATGAGCGACCAAATATTATTATCATTTTAGCCGATGATATGGGCTATTCCGATTTAGGGTCTTATGGTTCAGAAATCAAAACGCCGTCTTTAGATAAATTAGCAAAAAACGGATTGCGAATGACGCAGTTTTACAATGCTTCACGGTGTTGTCCGTCACGCGCTTCTTTATTAACCGGATTGTATCCGCATCAAGCAAATATGGGCTTTATGCAAGAAGATTGTAATTTGCCAGCTTATGGTGGGCACTTACCGGATAATGCAATCACCATTGCACAATTACTAAAAGAAAGTGGCTATAATACTGCCATGTCTGGAAAGTGGCACGTAGGAAATGATGAAGCGTTTTGGCCAACAAAAAAAGGTTTCGATAAGTTTTATGGTTTTCCACATCACGGAGGTGCTTATTTTTATCCGTTTCCCGGAGATCAAGTTTTGTTTGAAGGAGAAAATCAAATCACACCAGATTCCGATTTTTACTCAACAGATGCTATTAATGATAACGCCGTTAAGTTTGTGGAAGAAATGAGTGCAGACGAGAAGCCTTTCTTTCTTTATTTGGCTCATGTTGCACCCCATTTTCCGCTACAAGCGAAAGAAGAAGATATTGCAAAGTATCGAGGAACCTATAAAAGAGCATTTGAAGAATTGCGTGAAGAACGGTTTGCTGCCATGAAGGAGGAAGGTATTTTACCACAAAATTATGAACTTTCAGCATTGGACGGAAAAGTACCGGATTGGAATAACCTTAGTGAGGAAGAAAAAGATGATTTTGATTTACGGATGTCGGTTTATGCAGCACAAATTGATTGTATGGATCAAGGTATCGGTAAATTGGTGCAAAAACTAGAAGATTTGAAACAGTTAGACAACACGGTAATTGTTTTTCTTTCGGATAATGGCGGAACGCGAGAAGATTATTCGAATCCTGAATTAACAGCGCCAATTGGTGAAGTTGGTTCTTTTGGTTGCTATAAATTGCCGTGGGCTAACGTTAGTAACACACCATTTAGAATGTTCAAACACTGGGGATATGAAGGTGGAATTAGAACCCCTTTTATCGTGCATTATCCGAAAATGATTAAAGAAGCTCGCATTGATAACCAACCTGCTCATATTATGGATATCATGAATACTGTCGTTGAACTTGCTCGGGCTGAATATCCAAAAAACTATAATGGAAATGCAATAACCCCAACAGAAGGTATTTCTTTAGTTTCGATTTTCAAGAATGAAACAAGAG
>JBARUM010000193.1:0-2036 GCA_049645725.1 Maribacter sp. | reverse complement strand
GGATATTTCAGCTGCTTCATAGACGAAATCCCCATAGAGACGCCTTCCGAATCCGCCTCCCATTCGTGTCATTTCCAAATGCACGTCAGCAAGGTCACGACCAAGCATTTCCGCCACAGTAGCGGCAACGGCCTCCGGGGTTTGAATAGGACCTACCAAATGAATCTTTTCATCTGTTACATCCGCAAAGAAATTCATAGGTTCCATAGTATTATGTGGTAGAAACGGAGACTCATAAGTGCGTTCTAAGACCCTATCCGCAGTAGTAAAAGCCTTATTTATATCACCATCTTTTCTAAGTGTTTTAAAATCTTTTCCGTTCAATAAGTCGTTAAGAACCTTATCGTGGACCTCCGTACTCTCTAATGGAGTACTATCTGACCAAGTAGCTTTAAGCGCTTTCTTTCCTTTAATGGCGGCCCAGCTGTTTTCAGCAATAACCACCACTTTTTCTGTTGGTGCTAATTTAACAGTCCAGTTGATTTCTTCACCATCTAATAGGTTTTTTGCCTTTTCCCCTATTTTTATAACATCAACAACACCGGGTATTGCTTTAGCATCGGTGCCATCATAGGATTCCAATACTTGCCCAAAGGCCGGAGGTCTTAAAACCGAGGCATAGAGCATACCATCCACTTTATAATCCAAACCAAAAAGTGGTTTTCCTGTAATAATATCATCAATATCCACATTGCCCCTATCGGTGCCAATAATTGTAAAATCCTTTGGGTCTTTTAATATAATCGCTTCTTTTTCCTCTTCAGCCAATTCTCCCTCAGCAATATCTTCGTAGCTAGAAGCTCTTTCATATTCCAATTTGGCGGCTTCGTTTACCACTTCTCCGTAACTTAAGGTATTGCCATTGGCATTTGTAATCACACCTTGCTTTGCCGAACACTCAGATGGGTCTACGCCCCACCTTGCCGCCGCAGCGTTGATTAAAATCTGACGTGCCGAAGCACCCGTTTCCCGCAGCGCGTCCCATCCAAAGCGAATGGATTGACTACCTCCCGCAACCTGCCTTGTATAATTCTTGGTATCCAAGGCCACTTGCACTACGTTTACATTTTCCCAAGGAACATCCAATTCCTCTGCTATAATCATGGGCATAGATGTTTTAACACCTTGACCTATTTCCGGATTTGGAGAAAATATGGTTACCATTCCTTCATTGGAAATTTTAATGAAGGCATTAAAATCGTTATAGTCCAGTTCGGCAATATCTACGGGCATCCTTACATTATCCTTACAGGCCGTGAACAGGTTAAAACCGATGAGCATTCCGCCACTGGCAAGTGAGGAGGTTCTTAAGAAAGACCTTCTACTAAATTTTGATGGTATTATTGTTGACATGATTTTCGTTTTTTTGGATTAGGCCATTTTATTTTCGGATGCTACCTCAACAACTTGTGATACTTGTTTTTCTGCCGCAACCGCTACCGCTTTTTCAATACGGTTGTAGGACGCACATCGACAGATATTACCATGCATGGCAATTCTGATATCTTTCTTAGAGGGGTTTGGGTTTTTATCTAAAAATGCTGACGCTGTCATTATTTGACCTGCTTGACAATAGCCACACTGTGGAACATCTATTTCCTTCCAGGCTTGCTGCACTGGATGAGAACCATCTTCAGACAAACCTTCTATGGTAGTTATTTCTTTTCCATCTAGTTGAGAAACAGTTAGCTGACAACTGCGAACAGCGCTACCGTCCACATGAACCGTGCAAGCTCCGCATTGGCCAATTCCACAACCAAATTTAGTCCCGACCATGTCTAGTTGGTCGCGTAAAGCCCATAATAGGGGCATATCTTCCGAAGCCTCAAATTGTTTGGACTTACCGTTAATCTTTAAATTGTAAGTTGGCATAGTAATAGTGTTAGATTAATAGCGTGTAATTGTGGTTTTCCCAACCATGGGAAAATAAAAGCTCCTGCAAACGCAAGAGCTTCTAAGTTACTTATAATATTTCAAGTTATGATTTCTTCAAGAATTCATTTAACTTTTTTTTAAGTTAAATTTTGACCTCTAAA
>JBARUM010000192.1:0-3833 GCA_049645725.1 Maribacter sp. | reverse complement strand
CCAAAATAGCCTTTTCCTTCGGAGTCAGGTCCAGATTAGATTCTGGAGGAGGCATTATTGTACTAGGGTCTTCTGAATAAATGCGCTGTACCAATTCACTTTTCTCTGGTTTGTTAGGCACGACTGCAAACCTATCCTTGTTTTTTCCAAGCGCCATGTAAGCATCCTCCGGCTTATGCAATGAAAGTCCACCTTCGATAGCATTTTTATCGGGTCCGTGACATTTAAAACAACGGTCTGAAAGAATGGGTTTCACGTCAAAAGTGAAGTCAATTTTTTCAGGAATTCCTTGCAAATCAGCTTTAGCAATTACTTTTTCCGAGGTAGAGGGGCTTTGCTGACAAGAATAACTGTAACATAAAAGAAGCAAACTTATAGAAGCTACTGCTCTTCTGAAAAATACTTTTTTTTGGGGATAATAATTGATTTTCATGGCACTAGATCATCTTTTCACTTCATCATAAATATAACCACAAATGACCAAGTTCTTATCTTAAATTCGACTAATGACCGCTTTAAAGTCATTAACATCATGTATTTATATTCGAAAAAGCTAGAATTCGTGGATTTCAGAAACTAAAATTTCTATTTACTATCACCTATAAAACTAAACAAAAAAACCTACAGTTCTAAAGGCTCAAACAACTTTTAGAAGAAGTGATTAACTATGTAAATCACCAAAAAGAGCAAAAAGACTTTTAGTATTCCATCGCTTTACTGTAAGCCACCCAGTTCATTACGAAAAGTCTACAGATTTAGGGTTTGTAAATGGCATGGAACCTTTGGTCCTTCCCCCTGTGTAACTAGCCGTAATCACCGTATTTTTATCAGAACGCTTTTTTTATTTCGCCTTTATGCTTACTTAATCTCGTAAAAATTTTTTCAACCGTTAAAAATCTATACTTCTTTATACCCAAGTCGGTATTTTTCTGCCATAAGATTGTATTTTTATAAAATATCTTTTATAAACTCAAAGTATGCCAAATATTCCGGAATTCTATTTTGAGAATGATGCCAAATGGCGGATTTGGTTACATAAAAATCATAGTTCCCTAGAAGGTATTTATTTAATTTTTTATAAACTGGCCCATAAAAAGGAAAGTATGCGTTGGGAAGAGGCGGTGCGGGTGGCTCTGTGCTATGGTTGGATAGACAGTACCGTTAAAAGTTTAGGAAATGGTAAAAGACGTCAATATTTTTGTCCAAGAAAGGCTAAAAGCGTTTGGAGCAGGGTTAATAAAGAACACATTAAAGAGTTAGTAAAAGAAAATCTGATGCACGAAAGTGGATATGCTTCCATTAAAATAGCCAAGGAAAATGGCTCTTGGGTAGCATTGGACGATGTTGAAAACGGCATCATTCCGAAAGACTTGCAAGAGGTTTTCAATACTAGCAAGAAGGCGTTTAAAAATTTTTCGCGTTTTACTCAAGGACAACGAAAGAGCTATCTATATTGGCTTAACCAAGCAAAACGGGAAGAAACCCGAAATAAAAGAATTATAGAAATTGTTGAACATTCTGCAAGAAATGAGAAATATAGAAATGGAAGCGCTAGATAAATATTAAATCATGAATATACAGAAACTAAGTCTTGTCCTTTGCTTATGCACACTAATCGCTTCTTACGGCCAGAATAAAAATTATAATACTCTAACTACAGGTCCTCAAAAGGGCTCGCTAGTGGTAGTTGGTGGAGGAAAAGTAGGAAAAGCCATTACTGAAAGGTTTATTGAATTAGCGGGAGGGTTAAATGCTAATATAGTAGTTATTCCTACAGCGGCAGGTGGAGCTATTGATGAAAATAATGTCTGGTTCGCAAATCAGTTAGAGTCCTATGGCGCTACCAATGTAACCGTATTACACACTTATGACAAAAAGGAAGCGGATACTGGAAGTTTTGTTAAGCCCTTGACCGAGGCGACTGCGGTCTGGTTTGGTGGAGGACGCCAATGGCGATTGGTAGATGCGTATTCCGGGACAAAAGCCGAGAAATTATTTTGGAGGATTTTAAATCAAGGAGGTGTTATTGGAGGGTCTTCAGCGGGAGCGACCATACAAGGCTCCTACTTGGCCAGAGGCGATACAAAGAACAATCAGATTATGATGGGTGATCATGAAAAAGGATTTGGGTTCATTAAAAATATTGCCATAGACCAACATGTATTAGCTAGAAACCGACAGTTTGATATGTTCGATATTCTAAAGAACAGGCCTGAGCTTTTAGGAATAGCTATTGATGAAAGTACTGCAATAGTTGTAAAAGGTGATAAATTTGAAGTGGTCGGTGATAGCAAAGTCCTAGTCTATGATGGTACTTTTTGGTCTCGTGAGGGTAGTGCGCTTAAAACTGTACCGAGCAAAGAAAACCGATTTTATTTTTTACAAGATGGCGACCGTTACAACCTTAAAGAAAGAAAAGTAGTGGTGCAGTAAGAATACGTAAATCAAAAAATATACTGGTTGACAATTTTTCTGAAATGTGAATTAAACCTTATTTTTGTGTAAACTTTTTATTTGGTGTACCAAGCTAGCGTGTTTCCGTTATTGGTTTTCCAGAAAAAGTTGATTACATGTCAAAATTACCCAGGCAAAATCAATTCTTGGATTTATCTGATTACGGAAGACCCTTTGCAAGAATCATAGCACAATCCCTTAAGAATACCGCGCTAACCCCAATACATGTTACGCTATTGTTTATAGCTTCAGGATTAATAGCAATTGCTTGCGTTCTGAACAATTATTATTGGGCGGCCTTATGTTTCTTGATCCTAAAATCAATTTTGGATGCTGCGGACGGTGAGTTGGCCCGTATCAAAAAAACACCCTCGTATACGGGAAGGTATTTGGATTCGGTTTCGGACATTATTCTAAACTTACTTATTCTTAGTACAATATGGTATGTTACAGATGGCTCATTTTTGTATTTATTATTGGCGTTTTTTGGTCTACAACTTCAAGGCACCTTGTATAATTATTATTACGTAATCCTTAGAAATAAATACAATGGCGATACTACCAGTAGGGTTTTTGAGAATAAAGCGCCGATTGCGTTCAAAGGTGAAAAACAACGTGATGTAAATATTCTATTTGGCCTCTACAGAATTTTCTACGGTGTTTTTGATAAGATTATCCACAAGATGGATAAGGAGGCTATTAGAAGTAAAAAACTACCAAATTGGCTTATGACGGCAGTTTCCACTTTTGGGCTTGGATTTCAATTGTTGATTATCGGATTAATGCTTGTATTCAAATTGGAAAATTATATTCTTCCTTTTTTTATTGGGTATTCACTTTTCATATTTGTTTTTATAGGTCTACGAAGGTTTCTAAATCGATAATCAGTAACTTGCTTTTAGACTAAATTCTAAAAACCAATGCGCGTTATTTTAATCTTTTTCCTAGTTTCATTATGTATAAGTTGTAATCCCAAGCCTATTGCATCTTATGATTTGGTGGTTCAAAACGGAACTCTTATTCATTTAGAAACGGGAAAACTTTCCAAAGAGAGTATTTTTATATCGGATGGACGAATTAAAGAAATAGTTCCGTCAGATTCAGTTTTTACTTTTGAAGCGAAGGAAGAAATTGATGCAACCGGTAAATTTATACTACCTGGTTTTTGGGATAATCATGTTCATTTTCGAGGAGGGGATTCATTAATCAGCGCTAATAAAGACTTCCTGAAACTATTTATGGCTAATGGTATTACCACAGTTCGTGATGCTGGTGGAGATTTAACGTCATCCGTTTTAGGATGGAGAAAAGACATATTGGAAGGAAAGCTTACAGGTCCCACGATTTTTACCTCAGGACCCAAAATAGACGGTAAAAGT
>JBARUM010000191.1:0-2292 GCA_049645725.1 Maribacter sp. | reverse complement strand
GCCATATTTAGTTGCTTCGCATGAACTAAAAGCACAGTACATTTTAAATTTTTTTTATTCGAGTATCCGGTTAAAACCCTAGATTTTGACCTCTTTTAGACTCAAAAATGTTAACAGCCTAATTTTTTCATCTTTTGAATCAAAGGAACAAGGAATAGCCCTTTAAATTTATCACAAAAAAATGGAAAAACCAGGGTTTGAACATGAAATGGAACTTACTCCTGAAACAATCAAGACTACATACCAAGGATCAGGTAAACTGAACGGTAAAGTAGCTTTAATAACAGGTGGGGATAGTGGTATAGGAAGGGCAGTTGCCGTACATTTTGCTAGAGAAGGTGCTAAAGTAGTCATCAGCTACTTGAACGAACATGAAGATGCCAAGAAGACGAAAGTACTCGTTGAAAAGGAAGGAACGGCTTGTACCCTTCTTCCCGGTAATTTAAGGGACAATGCATACTGTCAAGAGCTGATTGATAAAACAATTAAGGAGTACGGTGGACTGGATATTCTAGTGAACAATGCCGCTACCCAGACAGTTCGCAGTTCAATAAAAGAAATTAAATACGATGACTTAAAGAAAACTTTCGATTTGAATATTATTTCCATGATATTTTTGACAAAATTGGCCGTGCCACATCTTAGCGATAACGCACGTATTATTAACACTACATCGGTAACGAGTTACAAAGGGCATGAATTGCTGTTGGACTATTCCTCCACCAATGGTGCTATAACATCATTTACGAGAGCACTTTCAGCACAATTAGCCGAGCAAGGCATTTTGGTCAACGCCGTAGCCCCAGGTCCGATTTTGACACCTCTGATTCCAGCGACAATGGGTGAGCATATTGACAATTTGAAGGAATTCGGTAAGTCTACCCCACTTGGTCGACACGGCCAACCATCAGAAGTTGCACCGGCTTATGTTTTCCTTGCAAGTGCAGACTCCACATATATTACGGGACAGGTTATTCACATTAACGGTGGTGTGGTCGTAGGAGGATAGGATTTTGAATTTTAATACACTTAGATATGAAATGGCAAAATAAGCGAAAAAGTTCGAATGTGGAGGACCGTAGAGGTCGTTCTGGTCCCCAGAAGGGGCTAGGTGGCTTCAATCCATTATTATTGGCACCCTTGCTGAAACTCCTATTTTCCAGAACAGGTTTAATAATTGCCGGAATAGTTATACTATTCTCGGTCGTAATTGGAATTAATCCATTGCAACTGATTAGCAATTTGGTAGGGGTTAATGCAAACCAGACCAGATCAATGAACGTCAATGGTGGCACGGAGCAAGAAAATACACAAGCCAAATTCAGTGCAGCCGTATTAGCTAGTACGGAGGATGTATGGAACACCATTATCGATAATTACCGTGAACCCACACTGGTGCTGTATTCAGGATATGTTACCTCGGCATGCGGTTCGGCCTCGAGTGCTACCGGGCCTTTCTATTGTCCTGGTGATGAAAAGCTTTATTTGGATCTAAGCTTTTTCCACGAGTTGGAAAATCGAATGGACGCACCTGGAGATTTTGCGCAGGCCTATGTCATTGCGCATGAAGTAGGGCACCATATTCAGAAACTAACTGGTACTATGGACAAGGTCAATCGTCTGAGAGGGAAATTGAGTAAGACAGAATTTAATAAATATTCGGTCAGGCTGGAATTGCAAGCGGATTTTTTAGCAGGGGTATGGGCCAATCGTTCGCAGCGTATGACGCAGATGATGGAGCCCGGAGATCTCGAGGAAGCACTGAACGCCGCTAATGCCATAGGGGACGATCGCCTACAACGCCAGGCTAAGGGCAAAGTAATGCCGGATTCTTTTACACATGGGACTTCGGAACAACGTATCAGATGGTTTAGGAAGGGTTTTGAGACTGGAGACATAGCTCAAGGCGATACTTTTAATGCTGAATTCTTATGACCATACGTATATAATCGCTAGCTAATTAGAATGTGCTATTACAACATGATAGAAAATATTCGTTCTCAGCGTGAAAAGAGTACAATGAAAATATGTTTTACTGGAAAGTAACAACCTAGTTCCATTTACTTGCCGTGGGGTAGGGTCTGATATTACTTTAAGCCATGTTCAAGGTAATTAATACCATTCCGCTTATATCTTAAGCGTACCGAATATATAACACCAAGACCATTGAATACGAGCGGCCCTTCCCAAACCGGGTATTATTTTATCGCCTTTAATTGAGTTGGTTTATTAATAAATAATTCTAAAAACACAAAAATTGGATTCGATAAAGAAACAATTTCACTTTTGAAC
>JBARUM010000190.1:0-3516 GCA_049645725.1 Maribacter sp. | reverse complement strand
TCCCTTCGGTGTTCCGGTTTGGTGCTTGTGTAGTCGGGGCTAAAGAATTCCCTGACCTTGGAAAACCCTTCGAAATGAAAACTGGCGAAGTTCGGATAGTTTTCAGGTTCATTCCCAAGATTCAACTTGTCTACATTGAACGGACCAACTTTGGTGTAGATGGAGATTACGCCGCCGGCGCCCCTGATGCCGTACATGGCGGTATCGCCCGCGCTTCTCAAGACATCAATGAAAGCGATATCGGCGCCAATCAATGTGTTGATAGACCTAATATCGGTAGGATTTCCATTGAGCAACAAAAGGGGGGTTACAAAGCTTGGAGGATTATAGTATCGGGTAAGCACAGGCACTAGATTGGGTGGTGTTCCAACAACCGTAACTCCTGGAGCGCCCATTAGAAATTCAAAAACATTCATAGGTTCAAAACCGGGGATGGAGTCTGGAAAGATCCGGGTGCTTGGCACACCATATAACGTAAGACTTTGTATTTCATCGTTGATGATTTGTTTAGGGGTCTTCTTTTTTGCGCTTACGGTTGCGGGATCCAACTGTATGAGATTAGACTCATATTCAAAATCGGCGGTCTTTTTCCTGTACGCCGTAGCAAGGTACTCCTCATCCGCCTCCAGTTCAAGCGTGGTATCGGCAACTTCGGCTTTTCTTTCAATAGGCCTGTCGGGAACAGCGCCGTCCAGATAAATGGCCAATTCATTTTCTTTTGTCCTTTTAGACTCGACCAAGGGATCTGCCACTATATGTACTTTCACGGAATCCGTAAAAACGAATGGCCCGAAACTAAAGTGTCCCTGGGCGTTGGTCGTTTCTACGTCCTGAAAAGCTTTTTTTTCGAGAATACTTAAGGTCAACTTGCTTTTTCTAGGCTGGTACTTGTTCTGGAAGGATGTGGTCCTGCCGTTTATCATAATACCGACTTCCGGTACAAATTGCTTTTTCTTATTTAAATCGGTGAGACCTGTGTCGCTCCAAACGAACCGGCGCCAACCGTGGGTCAATAATAGGGCGTCCAACAAATACGGTGCTGCCTTATTGTCCGTATCGAAGAAGAAGTCGGCATTCGGCACCGTGCCGCCAAGGTCGGAGTTGAGCAACAACCAACTTTTAATGGTCGAACTTTCTTCTCGTAAGGTACTGTTCTCGGAAACTACGCTTACGCCCATGGTACCCGTAACAGGTTTTCCATTGATATCCCTAGCGGTAATTTGTAAACTGACCCTGTCCCTTTTAGAATATTCCGCGGAAGCTGTCTTTCCCGTAATTACGATATTGTTTTCCTCGGCGTCTACAAATAGAAGTCGCTCGCACAACGGCTCCCCGATTTCGGAAAAGAGGGTAAAGTGAGCAATACCGTCCGGTATATCCCGTTTGGAAAAACTTAGTGAATAGGTACTGTTCTCCGATTTTATTTTGCGCTTCATGAAGGAACGTCCGCGCATATGGCCCAGTAACCAAGTTCCTTGCACCCCTTTTTCCAAATTTGTGGTCACTCTAATGACTATTTGAGAATCATTATCCACGATATTAAGGGTATACCCCTTTGGCAGTGGTTTGGGCATGGGGTATTTCCTGTACGCCCCGTTTACCTTGATATGGGCGTTGTACGTTTTTCCGTTTTCAGGGGTAAAGTTAAGCGTTCCCAGACCAAAGTCGAACGTCTTGAAAATGGCGACTAGGTTGTCCTGTTCGTCTAGAACGGTACCTTTCAGGGCCATACCCGTGCCGTTTTCATCGGTTGCCTTTATACCGACCACACTGGTTATGCCGTTCACCAGGTGCCCCCCTTCAGGAAAAAAAAGAAGATTCGGGCTGCTTATCTTTTCAGGGGTGGATTCTTGAAGTTCCGTACCGTCGTTGAAAGTGTTCAGCGTAGTATCTTCACCAACCGCTATGGCTAGAACGGATATTCTTTTCTCATGGAATATGGGTTTTTCGGTATCCAGTATGTATTTCGTGTAGACGCGTAAGGTATATATTCCCTGTTCTATATTTTCAGGTAGTTTTATTTCACCTGCCGTTGCCGTTTGCGCCACATAAAGCTTTCGCCGGGCAACGATACTGTCGGCCGCACTGATCAGTTCTACGTGCAAAACCTTGCTCTTATCGCTTTTGGCGTGCGTGGTACCATCCACAAGGTAGGTCTTGAACCAGATAGTATCTCCATTGGTATAAAAATCCTTGTCCGTCTGGATATATGTTTTTTCCGGACTTTCATTGGAAACATAGGATTCCAACATACCGGTGACATTGTCAATAGTAATCGGTTGTTGGGCGGTAACTGACCGAAGACATAAAAGCAATACTAAAAATATACCGTATGCTTTAAGACCTTTTTTCATGGGATTAGGATGAATGCACCTAAAAGTTAGATTTATTTCATGAAATTCGGAACGATTTTAACTAAAAATAGCTTTTGACAAGCTAATACCCTAACTTTTCCCTCACCCTTCCTAAAACACCATCAGCAACCTTTTTAGCTTTTTCAGCACCTAAGGCTAGCGCGTCATCTAGTTCATTAAGGTGGTTCATATAATAGTCAAACTTCTCGCGTGGTTCTTCAAATTTATTTAAAATCACCTCATAAAGTTCTTGTTTGGCATGGCCATACCCATAATTACCTGCTAGATAATTGGCGCTCATCTCTTCTATCTGAGGCTGGGATGCAAGTATCTTGTACAATGCAAAAATATTATCCGTGGAAGGATCTTTCGGGTCTTCCATAGGCGTACTATCTGTCTGAATGCCCATGATTTGCTTTCGAAGCTTTTTATCCGTTTGAAAAAGGTTAATGAGGTTGCCTTTGCTCTTGCTCATTTTTGCACCGTCCGTTCCGGGAACATACATGGTTTCCTCTTGTACTTTGGCTTCGGGAAGCACAAAAGTATCTCCCAATTGCGCATGAAAACGAGAGGCGACATCCCTTGTCATTTCCAAATGTTGTAATTGGTCTTTACCCACGGGCACAATATTGGCATCGTATAACAAAATGTCTGCCGCCATAAGCATGGGATAACTAAAGAGTCCGGCATTTACATCTTCGAGGCGGTCAGATTTATCCTTAAAAGAATGTGCCAAGGTTAATCTTTGATAGGGAAAGAAACAACTTAGATACCAAGCCAACTCCGTTACTTGCGGCACATCACTTTGTCTGTAGAAAACAGTTTCCTCAATGTCAAGACCAAAGGCCAACCAGGTTGCTGCGGTGGCATAAGTATTGTTCCTTAGGTTATCACCATTTTTTATTTGGGTAAGGGAGTGCATGTCCGCAATAAAAAGGAAGGACTCGTTTTTAGGATTTTGTGCCATATGTATGGCAGGGATAATAGCCCCAAGAATATTCCCCAAGTGTGGAGTACCCGTACTTTGTATTCCCGTTAAAATTCTAGCCATATGCTTATATATCTAAGCAGGCAAAGGTAAAACAAATCCGAAATAATGGGGGTAAATTCCTATTTTTGATTCATGCTAGACATTGCGAAACGTCCTTTTCAAGTTTTATAT
>JBARUM010000189.1:0-5710 GCA_049645725.1 Maribacter sp. | reverse complement strand
GAAGTGCCCAGCGTATCTTCGACGTCGCTATCGAGGGCGCCACGGTGTTGAACGATTTCGACATCAACGCGGTGGCCGGCCCACAGACGGCCGTTACCAGGACCTTCAACGTTACCGTTGTGGACGGAGTGTTGAACATAAATCTGGACGCGACCGGAGGCGACGGCGTTGACCAACCTAAACTCTCCGCTATCGAGGTAGTGGGCAATGTAGTAGATTGTGGTCCGCTTCCTAACCCATGGACAAGTTCGGATATAGGAGCAGTAGCTGCGGCTGGTGAGACGTGTTTTGACAATGGCCGTTTTGAAGTGAGTGCTTCTGGTGCCGATATTTTTGGTAGTGTTGATGAATTCCATTATGTATATCAAGAATTGAGTGGTGATGGGGAGATTATTGCTCAGGTGATGAGCCTTGACCAAACCAACGTATGGGCCAAAGCTGGTGTGATGATACGTGGCGACCTTGATGCTAATGCCGCCATGGCGACGATGATTTTGGCTCCGAACCCTAATAATTTGGGCGGACCAGGTTATAGTTTCCAGCGTAGACCTTCCAAAGGAGGCTCACTTGGTACCGGAAACTTTACACTTCCAGTACTTGCGCCAGGAGGATTCCCCCACTATGTACGTTTGGTGCGCTCAGGCAATACATTCACGGGCTTTGTGTCCGAAACTAACGGTAATTGGATTCAGGTAGGTTCTGCTACTATCACTATGGGGCAAAGTGCCTTCGTAGGTCTTGCGACAACATCGCATAGCGATGGGGTGATTGCCAATGCGATATACCAGAATGTAGATGTTATCAATCAGCAATCACAAAGTTCTATTACTGCAAGAGCAGCCAATAGGTTTAGTGTTTCGCCAAATCCCTCATCGGTTGAAACATCATTAAGCTTTGAATTGCCTACCATGGTAGAAACGATATCTATATATGATATGTCAGGTAGTCTTTTACAAACAATAAAAGGTGGATTTATTGATAATGCAGGTAGTCCCCTTAATGTACAGGAATTACCAGCTGGTGTATATATTGTAATAGTAAGGGATATAGATGGAAATGAATATTCACAAAAGCTACTAGTTAACAATAGGTAGTTCAAGATTATATTATTTGAATAATGACCGGTTATATTTTTATAGCCGGTTATTTTTTTGAAACAAGGAAGGTTTTAAAAATATATCAAATGCTTTGTGATTTGAGGACTAGTTATCTAATTCCTGTTATTAAAATTTAGCTTTCCTTGAATTGGAGAATGACTTAAATAAGCTGGTGTTATTTCAAAATCAAAAAACTAATGATATAATGTATGGGAAAAATATGGTATTTACATGTTTCAAATTCTAAACCCCAGTTTTAGAATCGACAAAAAACAAAAAACCACACCTTTTGGTGTGGTTTTTAAATTGTAGTGATCGCGAGAGGATTCGAACCTCTGACCGTCTGCTTAGAAGGCAGATGCTCTATCCAGCTGAGCTACGCGACCCTCTCATTTTAAAAAATGTTTTTTTCAAATGTGGGTGCAAATTTACTAAAAATTACATAGGGGTAAAACCAAAATGAATAAAAGATGTGATAATTGGAATAATATGAAAATGGGACTGATTCTTTTGAAATAGGTGGTCAGCTATATGTTTAATCTGGTATGGTTCTTAGAATTTACTGTTTACTTTCATATTGATCATAGTTCTCCCAAATCTGGTCTAGAACTTTTAGGAAAATATCAAATTCCGTATCGTCAATATGTTCAATACTCATGTTTCGAATCTCCCTAATAATGGGCATAACTCGATCCATAAGTTCTTGCCCTGCAGATGTCATTTCCAACTTATAACGTTTTTGGTCATCCCGAAAACGTGATTTCTTCAAAAAACCTTTCTTACAAAGGCCACTGATTACCCTAGAGGTAGTGGCCCTGTTCCTAAAATTGGCATTGCTTATTTCCGCTTGGGAAGCATCGGAACCCAAAAGGTGCACGCGCCTTAAAATAACCCATTGCTCAATTGTTAAGTCAATGTCATTTTCAGCAAAACTTCTTAGGAAAGTACTTTGTACTTTTTTCAATGTACGATCAAGATAAACTCCGAAACCTTCGGTTCTGTCCATAATTATTATGTTCTGTATTCAAAAATAAGGAGAAATTATAAAATAATGTTGTTAATGCAACAATAGTAAAAAAATCACTACATTTGAACGAGATTTTAGTTCAAAAATAATGGTTCAACAACAAGGATTGCAAAAGGATATTTTCAAAACCTATATTCAAGAGGACAGCACTTATAAAGGAGGTAGCAAGAAAATAGTTATGCCAGATGATATTGAGGTACATAAATTATCCTCCAATGAGAATCCTTTGGGTTTTTCGGACAACGTAAAGGTAGCTATTCTAAAGGCAATGAACGAACTTAGTTTATATCCTGATAACACTGATATTAGATTACGAGAAGCTTTGGTTTCTAATTTCGAAGGGCAACTTACTACGGACCACTTTGTAACCGCGAACAGTGGTTCTGAAATTATTGATATCATTTCGAAAGTTTTTCTATTGGAAGGGGACGAGGTTATCGTTTCTCAACCTTGTTTTTTACCATATACGGCGTTTACCCGTTGGATGGGTTCAAAGGCGGTTAATGTACCTATGACTGTTGATTACGATTATGATTTAGAAGCCATTCTGGGGGCTATAACATCAGAAACTAAATTGATATTTTTAGCTTCACCCAACAATCCATCTGGGAACTATATTGCGAAGGACAAACTACATGATTTTTTAGAAAGATTACCCTCAACTGTAATCGTTGTCTATGATGAGGTCTACCGCCATTTTGCGGAAGCTGCCGATTACACCTCTGCTTTGCCTTTCGTACTTAGGGGATATAACATTATTGCTATTAACAGTTTTTCAAAGACCTATGGCTTGGCGGGACTCAGGGTAGGTTACTGCTATGCGCCTTCAGAAATAAGCAATTACATTAGAAAGGTATGCAAACCATTTTTACTATCTTCCTTAGCACTTGAGGGAGCTATTGCAGCCCTAGAGGATACCGATTTTGTGCAACGCACGGTAGATTTAGTTCGTACGGAGCGAAAATTTGTATTAGAAGGCTTGCGCGATTTAGGAATTAAGTTCTGGCCCACGGAAGGTAATTTTGTTTTGATAGATCCACCAATAAGAGATGTGGAATTCACTACCTTTATGGAGGAAAAGGGGATTATGGTTAGGCCGGTGGGGGTTTTTGGAGCTTTTGGCAAAGTTCGTATGTCCTTTGGAACAAGAGCGGCAAACGAAGCAATGCTTAAGTCTATTAAAGAGCTGTTAAATAGTGATTTAGTTTAATAATCATACATTAAAATTCAATATATTTGTTGCATATGCAACAATAAATAAAAAAGATAAAATTATGGCTACTATTACCTTACCTAAAATGCATAAAAACGCTAAAGATTTTATGCCCATTAATGGAACGGATTATATAGAGTTGTACGTAGGTAACTCAAAACAGGCCGCACACTTCTACAAATCTGCTTTCGGTTTTCAGTCTTATGCATATGCCGGACTACAGACTGGATTGAAGGATCGCGAAAGTTACGTGGTCATACAGGATAAGGTAAGACTTGTACTTACTTCTCCCTTAAAAAGCGGTACGGAAATCGGTAAACATATTGATAAACACGGAGATGGGGTAAAAGTTGTTGCTCTTTGGGTGGATGATGCCACATACGCTTACGAAACGGCTGTAAGCAAAGGGGCCAAATCCTATATGGAACCGGTTACGGAAAAGGATGAAAATGGAAAAGTAGTACGCGCCGGTATTTATACCTATGGCGAGACCGTTCACATTTTTGTGGAACGTAAGGACTATAACGGAACCTTTCTACCAGGGTATACTGCATGGGAAACACCTGATTATAATCCAGATTCGGTGGGATTAAAATATGTAGATCATATGGTAGGTAACGTGGGTTGGAACCGTATGAACCACTGGGTAAACTTTTACGAGAACGTAATGGGTTTTGTAAATATTCTGTCTTTTGACGATAAGGATATTTCAACAGAATATACCGCCTTAATGAGTAAGGTGATGAGTAACGGAAATGGTCGAATTAAGTTTCCTATAAACGAACCGGCAGCTGGTGCTAAAAAATCTCAAGTTGAAGAATATTTGGACTTTTATGAGGGTGAAGGAATCCAACATATTGCCGTTGCTACGGATGATATTATAAAAACGGTCCGAGACTTAAAGAGTAGGGGAGTGGAATTTTTAAGGGTGCCGGATACCTACTACGATGTAGTTCTGGACCGTGTAGGTGAAATTGATGAAGATATTGCTCCTTTAAAGGAGTTGGGAATTTTGGTTGATCGAGATGACGAGGGATATTTATTACAGATTTTTACCCGACCAATTGAACCAAGACCAACTATGTTTTTTGAAATTATTCAAAGAAAGGGTGCCCAATCCTTCGGGAAAGGTAACTTTAAAGCCCTTTTTGAAGCTATCGAAAGAGAGCAAGAGTTAAGAGGTACTTTACATTAATTCAGTTAAAAGTAATGAGGTTAGCGTTAAGTATAATTGAGCGTTATCACATAACTTATAACTCATAAAAAAAAGAAGATGCCCATATATCATAAACTTGGAAAGTTTCCACAGAAAAGACATACACAGTTTGAAAAACCTGATGGTAGCTTATATTATGAACAGTTGTTCGGTACCATTGGTTTTGATGGTATGTCGTCTTTATCATATCATGTTCACAGACCCACACAGGTAAAGGAGATTGGTGAGGCGATTGATATGAGCCCTAAAATTGCCGTGGAGAAAAATATAACGTCACGTAAACTTATTGGTTTTGATGTTGCTCCAAAAGATGATTTTTTAGAATCCAGAGAGCCGATGATGGTCAATAACGATGTGCATATCGGGTTGGCGGCTCCGAAGAAATCGTTGACCGAGTATTTCTATAAGAATTCCGATGCGGATGAAATGTTGTTCATCCATAGGGGCACAGGCACATTAAAGACCTTTCTAGGAAATATTCCTTTTGAATACGGGGACTATTTGATTATTCCACGGGGAATGATTTATCAAATTGAGTTTGATAACGAAGACAATCGCATCCTTTATGCCGAATCTTTTCATCCTATTTATACTCCCAAACGCTACCGCAATTGGTTTGGACAACTATTAGAACATTCACCTTTTTGCGAGCGGGATTATAAGTTGCCACAAGATTTGCAAACGCACGACGAAAAGGGAGAGTTTGTGATGAAAATAAAGAAACAGGGGATGTTGCACCATTTGATTTATGCGACTCATCCTTTTGATGTTGTAGGTTGGGACGGATATAATTACCCTTACGGTTTTTCCATTCATAATTTCGAACCCATAACGGGTAGGGTGCACCAACCGCCACCCGTACATCAAACTTTTGAAACAGGAGCTTTCGTAATTTGTTCTTTTTGTCCACGGTTGTACGATTACCACCCAAAATCTATTCCAGCCCCTTATAATCATTCCAATATCGATTCTGATGAGGTGTTGTATTATGTGGATGGAGATTTTATGAGCCGTAATGGGGTGCAGCCTGGCAATATTTCCTTGCATCCGGCTGGTATACCACACGGTCCGCACCCAGGTGCCACGGAACGCAGTATCGGGCAAAAAGGTTCTGAGGAATTAGCGGTCATGATCGATACGTTTAAACCGTTAATGGT
>JBARUM010000188.1:0-4489 GCA_049645725.1 Maribacter sp. | reverse complement strand
TGTATTGTTTATTTTGAATTTCGGGCCATTTTAATATCCTTTTTCACCTCTTCGGTGAGGGTGTCCCAATCAAATTTTCCATGAATTGAAATTTTCATTTTGTGATATTGTTGAGAAAGTGTTTCTCCATAGAGCTTCCAATGTTTTAGGGTATTTTGAAGATGTTTTACGGCCGCTATCTTATACCGCTGTTCTTTCGAATTTTCGAATAGGGCCAAGGCTGTTGCACCTTTTATTTTTTCGGAATAATAACGCCCCTAATACGCCATAGCTTTTATGTCACCAAGTGTTTCTGATAGCTCAATATTTTCCTTCGCCGAAAGTCCGCGAAGTTTTTTAAAAGTATCGTTAGCAAACCTATCTAATTGTTCCGAGACGTCTATAGGTGTCATCCCCGATTGTTCTGTTTTGTTAGATACGCTTGCCACATATTCAGGAATGGTCATTATACCACTATCCTGCATTGTTTTGCCAGAAATAAAATCACGAACGCTATGAAAACCGTCAACAGCTTTAAGAACGCCACTGCTCATGCATCCTTCTACCCAAAAGAGATAGTCACCCCTGAACCAATGAAATTTATTGACCAAGGGGACAATTTTTGAGGAAGATTTCCAAGCTTCGAAAAGGTCTTTGCTTGAAACATCGGGAAATCGATAGTGCAGTAATCCCTGAAAAAGGCTTGGAGGGGTATTAGGGTCATACCCTAGCCTTCCCCATAATAAAAAACTGTACCAATGCTTGTCATTTTCCAACTGTCGTGGAGTCGTGGGATTTTTACTGATGCTCTCCCTGCCCCAAGCATAGCGATCGGATCCTATATAATATCCCGCAGTTCGGCTGGAGTCTGGCAGGTGCAGGATAAATTGCTTTACATATTCCGGGTCGCCCCATCGTAAATTGTATAGATCATCGTTCCTGAGGTTCCACCAAGACTTTATCCCCTTTGGTAGAATCGGAAGTAGCTCTTTTTCGGCAAACGGGGGGTCATATGCCGAGTAGATGTGGGCGCGAATATAATTAAAACTCATGTCGTAGCCATCGGTAAGTTGGCCAAAACGACTTGATATATTATCAAAGGCCGTCATCCAGTAGCGATGTATAAAGCGAATGTGTCGGTCAGGTTGCAGCAGTTTAACATCTTGTACGCCCTTACCATAGGTTTTCCACATCCACTGCTCCTTTTCTTCTCTATTCAAATCGAACATATTTTCTCCTGCAGTCACCCCAATACCGGCCAATTTCGGATAGGTAATAAATAGTTGCTTAACGGCCTTTCGCAGATAGGCAATGGTCTTCGGATTGGTAAAGTCTTCCGTAATACCATATTTCCCATCTATTCCGTTCATATGGATGTTCCAAGTCATTATAGATACTTCAATGCCCCGATTATCCGCGTACTCCATAATTTTCTTCCATAGCAAAATTTTATCGTCAATAGACATTTCTTTTACTTTTCCAGTAGCATTATAAACATCGTTTAGTGCAATTTCCGGATACTCCTCCATTTTAATCATGGACGGAAATGGGTGTTGGTTCCAAAGGGAAAGAACATTATACCTTGTTTTAGCAAGCTCGTCTAAATACGTTTTCCAAAAATTAAAATCCCACATATGTACAATGTTCGTCTGTGCTGCAGTTCCACGATCGTCATGACTGGGAGAACGTACATCAAGAGGTATATTGAACTTAATGCCCCGTTTTTTAATATACGGGTGATGGTCTGCATCCTTAAGATATTTTTCCTGATTGGCGGCTATGTTTTCGGCCAGGTCAAGCCCACCATACATGGCACCTATTCGGCTACCTCCAATTACCCAATATGTTGGGGTTTTATCAACCGTGGTAACGCGAATGGCGTAGTCCTGTTCTTTTAATTCACTTACAGGTTTAGCTCCATCCGCAGTTAATTGATTTAGAATCCCTGAATTTTCAGATTTGCAAATGATAATCCGTAAACCTTTAGGCTTAGTAATTAGTTCATCGATATCGTTTTTTGAAATAGAAATACCTCTAGTATGGTATATTTTTGCCAACTCTTCTACAGCAAACGCAATTGACGATTCTTCTTTGTCAAAGAATATGGCTACGGTGTTCATTAGACTATCGGATGATGTTTGGAGGCTCGCAAGTTGATTTGATTCGGTAATTGAAGTTGACCCTACGTTCACAACTGTAGTTTTGTGTTGAACGCCTTCATCAATGGAATCGCAAATATCTTCTGGAATATCAAAATGAGTAGCAACAGGCAAACTATACCCCGGACTTAATGAAAACACAAAAAAAATAGTTAGACCCAATACGTAATGTTTCATTTTTTGTTGGTTTTTTGAAGATTCATCTGCAACCAACTTTCTATTTTCTCTGGGTCACCCTCAAAGGGTACTTGAATTTTTGAACCTTTTGATTCAAGACTTATCAGCGCTTTAATACTGTTGTTTTTGGGTTTACTTTTTAGCAATTTCCATGGTACGGTCATCTCAAAGGTTTCCCCTTCTACGGCGTCAACAGATGCAATTCTACCACTGGCATGCACGAACTTGAACTGAAGCATACTTGCGTCTGTCATGTCATTAGAGTTCATTTGGTTAGTGGCGAGGGAGACCGTATCGTAATATTTTTCGTTTACCCTTACCTTGGCTTTATTATTTTCCAGTGTTAATTCAATTATATCAGAGTTCAGTCGTATTCTTTCTGTGTAATCCTTTGTGCCGTTGTAGGATTCCCCACCAAATAGTTTTTTATCCATAAATATAGTACCGGCAATATGCAGTCCTTTTTCGTTCCAAAGAAAATAGGTAATACCGGATAGGTTTAAGTCGAATACTGGCGGACCTTCGATAATACTTTCAGAGGTTAAGTACACAGGCTGGGCATGAATGTATGGTGTTACCAAACGATCTTCCATATCTTCTAACCATTCGTTGAGGTTACCATCTATTTTGAGAGGTACCGTTTCTTTAATGGTTACCGTAGCTACAATCGGTTTTTTTCGAATGGAAATGGCCGTACCGTTATTGGTAAGGAAAAGGCTTAACAACTCTTTAGTTGCGTTTGATGGATTTTCGGTGATTTCCAGGGTAGAAAGGATGATTTCGCCTTTCCCGTAGGGAAATTTCAGCATAACGGGTCCTGCCTCATTTATTTTCCAAAAATCAGATTCCGAAACGAAGCCTTGCAGCAATACTGAGACACTGTCTGGATATGTTTTAAAAAACCCTTGTATGGGATTGTCTTGATCGGACATGAAATTGGCAGAGGAAACACCGGCAAGTAAGGGGTGTTCAGCAACCTTTGTTGCCACATAGTTCTGGTCTGGTTCCGTTTTGGTTTTAAAACCATCAAATGTCTCGGAAAGTTTTTTAGAGAGTACCAGCGCCCTACCACCTTCCATTGCCCATTTCTTAACCTCCGTGCTAGATGCATCCTCGAAAGCCAAGAGCAAATCATTATGTTCTGGACTCGCTTTTTCAAACGCCTGCATGGGAACGCCAAGTAGTTCGGCTAGTTCTATGTGGTTTGGGCTACCGAGTGTTTTAATTTTTTGTGAAAGTGGTTCACTTTTATAATCGGACAAATAGTCGATAGTATTAAAGAATAATCGGTTCGCTTGTGTGTTTTGTAAGTTGGAAACGACATCGAGTTGGCAAGAGATCAACACGCCTTTTCCATAAAAGAGTTCGGCGAGACTTATCAATTCCCGGCGTGTGCCACCTGCCAAAGTGCGCCAATTTCCGGATTCATAGTTCCCGATACTAGCAGGGCGGGTAAATACATCATCGCTTACCCTGCCGTCAAAATTATTCCAACGATTCAGGCTTGTGTTGGGTATTCCGGAAAAAATAGGATGTCGGGGTGCGTAAATGGGGGCTTCCGTAGAATAAAATAAATCTTTATTGATGCCGTCCCATCCCATGGCACCATAGGTATTTAAAGCCGCTTGGTTAGCAGGCCAGTAGTTTAATTTTACAGGGAACCAAAGTGGTGCTTGGGATTGTTTTAAGCAAAGTACTTTGCCGCCAAGGTTTAGATAGTTTAAGATTTCACTTTTAAAACGATTTAATTCACGATTGTCCGCCCTTTCTGGCACCACCCATATTACATCATCCTTTACATTTGGGAAAGCATCACTTACAATCGTACTAAAGCCAAGGTCAGAAAGTGTTTCCGCTAATTTTTTATCCTTATAGATTTGTAGTGTTTTGGTCGATGCGATTTTTGGTTTCCCGATGGGACTTAAAAGTAAGGTGTCTGCCGATACGACTTCTTTTTGGTGCGCTAAACGCACCATTAATTTAGAAGTCTTCAGTGGCGCTTGTTCCTTTAGTTGAACCCTTTCCGTAGTAGCAGGGGAAAGGGTAATGGTTTGAGTTTTTGGCTGCTTATCCTGCCAGTTCCAAGATAGCTCAAAAGTCTTTTCTTCTTCAGAATCATTGCAGACAACGATTTCTCTAGAGAAGGTAGCTTCAGCTTCAACATAAGTCTGTCT
>JBARUM010000187.1:0-3792 GCA_049645725.1 Maribacter sp. | reverse complement strand
ATTTTTCACTCAATAGGCCTTGCTCTAATAAAGGAATCAGGAAACGCTCCACTTCAGGAGTCGTATGTTCTTTTTGGAAAATAGTATTGGCTTTTAGAAGGATTTCCGGGTGTAGGTCTGCAACATTTTCCTTTTCCGTTGGATCATTGGCTAAATTATACAGCTCCAAGGTGGGCTCCTCTTTATCCTTTAAATGTTGGCGTACCACTTTCCAATCTCCCATGCGTATGGCCACTTGACCACCATACTCAGGAAATTCCCAATATAAAAATTCATGTTGTCGCTGATTTTCTTTTCCTAATAATGTGGGCAAAAGACTAATTCCGTCGGTTTCTTCCGTTATTTCTGCTCCTACGATATCAAAAAAAGTTGCTAGCATATCGTATTGAGAAGAGAGATGGTCACTTTTCGAATTGGATTTCACATTGGCGGGCCATGTAAAAAATGTTGGTACCCGTACACCACCTTCATAAACGAAGCCTTTACCTCTACCAAATTTACCTTCAAAAGGTTTTGCACTATCAAAGTATTCCGGGTCAGCCCCCCCCGCATAACTAGGACCATTATCTGACGTAAAGACTATCAATGTATTTTCATAAATACCTTCATCCTTAAGTTGTTGTACTAGTTTACCTATATTTTCATCTAGGTAAGAAATCATTGCGGCATATGCCGCATGCGGGTTCTTATGTGAAAAATACCGATTTTTCCCTCCAGAAAGGTACGGCTCCTCCAGCCCAAATTTTTCTATATAATAATCCACCCAACGCTGCGGAGCTTGCAGAGCCACATGAGGGATGGGAGTTGCCCAATAAAGAAAGAAAGGATGGTCCTTATTGGCATCCACAAAAGTGCTAAGTTCATTGAACATTAAATCAGGAGCATAATCTGTTAGCGTAAAATCTGAATAACCATCAACCTCCATTGGATTTGCTCCTTTAGGAAATGGTGTGTTCGGAGCAATAGTATCGTTAGCTAAATGCACGCGGTTTCTATTTTTATAGAGGTGTAACGGGTAGTAGGTATGTGCTTGCCTTTGACAATTGTAGCCATAAAAAAAATCGAACCCCATCTCATTAGGAATCGATTTTGTATGGGGAGCTCCAAGTCCCCATTTACCGACCAAGCCTGTTTTGTAACCAACTTGTTGAAGTCCTTGTGCCAATGTTTTGGTATTAGAGGGCATGGGGTGTTGGCCTTCTAAAGTAGAATCCTTAGCCATCTCAACATAATCCCAAACATCTCCCCTATCACCCCATTCATGATTTCCCCTAATATATGCATGTCCGGAATGTTTTCCTGTCAAAAACATATATCGGGCAGGAGCGCACACCGGGGCACTGGTGTAGTGCTGCGTAAATATCATTCCGTTTTTTGCCAAGGCATCTATGTTAGGTGTTTCAATTTTTTCTTGACCAAAAACACCAATTTCGCCATAACCTAAATCATCCGCTAATATATATATGATATTAGGCTTTTGAATGGCAGTCTCAGCAGGTTTTTTCTTTGTATCGGAGCACGAAAGAAGTACTGCTCCCAAAAGAAACAATACTATTAAATTTTTAAAATAATCCATAACAATATATTATTACGTTTTTCCAATAATAAAGATGCTGTAAAACGCTTTCACTCCAGGTTAAATGAGAATCTGTAAATCCTTATAAGTCCATCATAAATAGCTCAGTAGAATCTTTTTGACATCCATCCCTGCAATAATCGGCCAAGTCCTTTATTTAGGTAAAAAAATCATATCAATTTACCTTGTTTCCTTTTCAGGAAGGTTATTTTTTAGAAGTTAAAAGATAGTGAATATGATAAAAAAGACCATGAGCAATATCTTAAAATGAGTAAATTACCATCTTTATAAGTCCAAATTTTTATGTAGCCGTTTTACGGAGGCTTTGATTTGTGCTTTAATCAAAAAAAACAGATTGCCAGACATGCATATCATTCAAAATAAGATAGTTTGTTATTTTTTTTATATCGTACTCGCAGGTGTGTTATTGACTTCCCTTTCTTGTGAAGAAAAACCCAAAAAGAAACAGGACAAGAAGTATGCCCATACCAATGCCCTTATAAACGAAACAAGCCCCTATCTACTTCAGCATGCACACAACCCTGTGGATTGGAGGCCTTGGAGTCAAGAAGCCCTAGAAGAAGCTAAAGAAAAAAACAAATTGGTATTGGTAAGCATTGGTTATTCCTCCTGCCATTGGTGTCATGTCATGGAAGAGGAAACTTTTGAAAACGATTCTATAGCTAAATTGATGAACGAAAATTTTATCAATATTAAAGTTGATCGTGAAGAACGACCAGATGTAGATCAAGTTTATATGACTGCAGTACAACTTATGAAAGGAAATGGCGGCTGGCCCTTAAATGTTATAACCTTACCCAATGGCAAACCGCTTTATGGCGGAACTTACCATACTAAAAATCAGTGGCAAAAGGTACTTACGGAAATTAGCAGACTGTATCAAGAAAATCCCGAAAAAGCTGCCGAATATTCCGATATGGTTGCCCAAGGCATACAAGAAGTAAACCTAATAGTCCCTTCCAACGATTTTGAATTATTAAACAAGGAAGTACTAACACAAAGTGTTGAAAAATGGAAGTCCTCTTGGGATACTGTTTGGGGAGGAGATATTAGAGATGAAAAGTTTATGTTGCCGGTAAATCTGAGCTTTCTGTTGGATTATGCCCTCATGGTCGATGATAAGGAAGTATTGAACCATGTTGAAATGACCTTAGACAGAATAGCCATGGGCGGTATATACGATCATGTAGCCGGTGGATTCTTTAGGTATAGTACTGACTCCCAATGGAAAGTCCCGCATTTTGAAAAAATGCTTTATGATAACGCACAAGCCTTAAGTCTCTATGCCAAAGCCTACAAGGTTTTTAAAAAAGAATCCTACAACGATATCGTTATGGGTACCATAGAATTTTTGGAACGTGAAATGAAAAACCCGGAAGGCGGTTATTATGCCGCATTGGATGCAGATAGTGAAGGGGAAGAAGGTAAATATTACATTTGGACCCAGAAGGAACTTGAGCAAGTCCTAGGAAAGGATTTTAAACCTTTCTCAGATTATTTCAACATTCAACAAAACAAGGTTTGGGAGAATAGTAGTTATGTATTGCACAAGCTAGTAGATGATCGCAGGTTTAGCGAAAACCATTCTATTTCAAAAAATGATTTGAAAGTCCGTAAGGATGAATGGGAGGAAAAATTATTAGCCGCAAGATCTAAAAGAGCCCGACCCAGAACAGACGATAAAATTATCACCTCTTGGAACGCACTGTTAATAAGTGGGTACGTAGATGCATATTCCGCTTTTGGAAATGTTGAATTTTTAGAGGAAGCCGAGGGAATTTTGAATTTCGTCCAGTCCAATAGCTACCAAGAAGATAAATTGGGGCATTCCTATAAAAAAGAAGGCAAATATATTGATGGGTTTTTAGAAGATTATACATTCTTGGCTAAATCCGCGCTAAATCTTTATGGTGTTTCCATGAACCCTGAGCATTTAAAATTTGCCAAAAAGCTAACGGAATCCGCCAAGATATATTTTAAAGATGAGGCTTCGGGTATGTTTACGTACAACAAAGGAAACGAGCTTATTTCTAAAGTAATTAAAACGGATGATGGCGTTATACCCGCTCCAAACTCTGTAATGGCAAACAACCTTTTCCAATTAGGCCATATTAATTATGAGCCTAGGGATATCAAAAAATCGAAACAAATGTTATCCTCCATGGTGGGTGTACTTCAGGAAGATACTTATGCAT
>JBARUM010000186.1:0-3977 GCA_049645725.1 Maribacter sp. | reverse complement strand
ACGGTCGAAGCGAGATGCTTCGATCAGTGGGGTCAAATTATCAATTTAAATTATACTCATAAAGGCTGTCAAACTGATTATTTTCCACAATTGCATAAAGCTTAGAACCATCTCTGTTTATACATATCACCTTAGTTGGTTGGTCTAACTTTAAACGTTTAACCAGTTTTCCATCCCAATCCAGCTGCAATACTATCTGGCCATAGTAAGCCTCTTCACCGCTCATTTCTATTGATTTTCCCGAATAGAGGGCATAGATATATTCGTCATTACTAGTCGCATCTAAGAAACCCTTTTTATTGTCAGGATAAATGGCCGCGGCAAAATATCTGGATTTTTCCTTAATTACTGATTCATCTCTATAATGAATTGACCTTAAATGTACTTGACTCACTATTTCTGGAGCCAAGGGGTTTTCGAAACTAACAATATCCCAATTTGGACCATTATAATTAAATAAAGCGGCTTTTTGAGAAGCTGAGTTGGTTACCAATGCGCTCTGAAATATCGTCCCATATACTTCAGGGCGTGTCGATTTTAATTCGTCTTCAAACGGGTATTTAAGGAATTTATTAACTGTTTGTCCCGATTCGTTTATAACGGTGAGGCGAGTTGTATCACGAAGGTTTGTTTGTACATAATAGCCTTTCCCTATCCAACCTGTCCTTTGAACATTCCGTTGATCAAAATCGAAAACCTTTGGCACCTCGTAGCTAGAACTGATTAACGCAGAATCAAGATTGAACTGATACATTCTTTGCCCCATTCCTGATGAATGAATTGAGAGAATATTTGACCTTAAAACACTACTACGTAATATACCTGCGAATTCATTTGGACCACCGCCTTCTCTTCCTACCGAACCTACCACTTTCATCTGGTTTAGGCCTATTACGTTAAAATAATAAGGGTTTGGAATTCCATTGCAAAAAACGAGGTAATCGGAAGTTATTAGCATGTCGTAGGTTGTATAGCTAGGAAGCTCTTCCATCACTCTAATACCTTCGATATTTACTAGACCAACTTTAGATAGCAGGTCAGAATCACTCTCTAATACTACTTCATTTTCAGTCTTTTGAGCACAAGAAAAAATTAAGGCTAAGAAAAAAAAGCAAAAGAGATTGACGGGTTTGACGTGCATAAGATTAGAGGTTTTTCACCTAATAAGTTAGGCGAAAAAGGTTGTGGTAGAAACTATTAAGACGAGAAAATATTTATGCTGAAAACCGAATAATAAATAGGTTGACTCGGACTTGCTTTATAAAATGGCTTACTTTTTCTTTATGAAATCCTTACTACTGGCTTCTTTAAGTGAGACGAAATAATACACATGGTTAAAAAATTCTCCTTGATTTTCAATCTTTTGATAAAGGAGCTGTCCATTCATTATTCTTACAGGAGTGAAACCTATCTGCACTTTGTCGACCAGTCTGTATTGCTTGGCGAAATCGGCAACACCAAATGATGATACCGAAAGTAATTCTGGTTGCTGATCTCCGTTTTCTTCTACTACATAAAGTTCGTCAAGTGATTCATCAAAATAACGCCTAAAAGTATAAGGTTGCTCATACTCCATATAGATAAACCCCATAGATATTTTATTGCTTTTTAAATTAACCGAGAGAAAGGAAGCATCGGTAGGCATATGAAGGAACAACTCTTTTGACCACCTTGAATAGATTAACTTTGGAGTAGTTTCTGGTCTTTTAGTAAACTCACTAATTCCCTTAAGGTGGCCTGTATTGTAGGTTTCCTTTCGAGCCAATCTTACATTAGCGGAGTCAATATAAACATTGTATTGCTCGAATTCATTTAGGAAAACTGATATACTTTTTTCTCTATCAAAAAAATAAATACGGTCTACTGTACCGTTTGGCCCAATAGGGATTTCAACTTTTTTCTCGATGACTATTTTAGCATTTTCAATTCGAAAGTTATATGAAAAATTACCTGCCTGTAAAAAATAACGATCATTACTTAAAGCTGACAAAATCGGTTTTCCAGTAGATTTAAATTTGTATTGATCTAAAAGATTATCCTGAGCATTATGTAAAGATAAAAAGCCTTCTCCTTCTCCATCATGGAAAGTCAATTTATGACCGCTGAGGAGCAACAAAAAATCAGAATGATTCTTTGTTTTGACTCTCAATGTAGAGGTTAAGTCTTGGGCAACTAGCCTACTTAAACCCCATATATTAAAAATCAATCCTATTATAAAGACTGGAATTAAAAACCTGTAACTATTCATCAATCTTAAATACCTGTACAGCTCTACTAGTCCTCTCAAATGCGATCAACTGGCCCATGTCCTCTTGAATTGCGAAAGTCAGGTAATTGCCCATCTCTGGCAAAAATAACTTACCCGATGGCTGCCAAGAACTATCAACCGATTTGAACTTAAGTATTGTATTACTCCTACTGACTAAATCAGTACCTAAAGTATAGACTAGGAGATATAGGGTGTCACCATGTAACCTTGCACATGTCACAGTTATTCTGGCGGTGGCTGTTTGCTTAGCTGTACCAGTGCCCTTTCTCCTAATTTTACTTGGTGCATCATAATCCATTCTCTCTTTGATTACAGGAATCTCCTCCAAACTGTATGTATCAATTAGATTCCATTCTTTGCTATACTTTTCAATTACGGGGGTGTTATAACCGGTGACAGTTATAAACCCGTTCTCCTCAGTAAATACGTGCCTTCCAAAAAAAGACTTAACAGCATTGTCTGGAAGCTTCATCCCTTCCAGTTTTATACCTTTCAACAAATCAAATTTTTGAATTTGAACAACAGGTTCGGTTGGGGTTGTATAATAAAGGGTAGATTCATCGACAACTGGAGTGTTGGTTAAAAGAGGAGCCCCTAGAGTCATCTCGTTAAAAACTATTCCATTCAATATATCAACATTCAAGATTTTCATTTTATCTTCATCATAAATAAAAAGATTCTCTTTATCTGTCAAAAGCAGAGTAGGACTCATGAGCTCTTCTGGGCCATACCCCCTATTGCCTATAAACTCAGGGGATTTGAAATCCTGATCCATCATAACTATTTTAGATATCCCTTCATCCACAAATAAGACTTTACCACTTCTAAACAAAACATCTGTGACGTTAACTACGAATTCAGTAGAAGAGTATTCATCAAATTCATGAATTTTCGTTAAAACCCCTCCCTTATCTTCTAAAACTGAAGAGCATGCGATGATTAAACCAAAAAGAAATAATAGTATAATATTTAATAAGTATTTCATGCTCTTGATTACTAGTGAAAGTAAAAAAATAAGTGAATTGAATTCTGAAATTCCAGATATTTATGTATCTGGAACACACTCAAAAATAGTGATTTGATCACCACATCAATGTGAAGCTTTTCGCTTTTGAAGACATTAAAAACATCAAACAGAATAAATAATTATATTAGTTCTAATAAAATTATTTATTTCCTAGATAAAATCTATTTAAGTTATCTCTAAAAAAATCCTTGAGGAAATAGATTTTAAATACGGTTTTTCAAAGCGTTTATAAAAATCTATCAATGCCGATACATAAGTTCAAAACTATATAAACAAGCATTTTTATTTTAGATATATTTTTAATTGAAAATAACAAAAGTGAATACCAAAATTTGATATTCACTTATCTTTCATTCGTCAGAATTACACTCAACAATTGTAAGTGTGTCACCACACGTGATCAAGGCGAATGTTTCACCAACATTAAATTTGCATGGGTCTTCATCACACTCAAATGTTTCACCGCACCATATTAACTCACAACTTTTTGCCTCAATAGGACTTAAGAACATCATGCAAAACATCGAAAACATGATTGCCATTGACTTTAATACATTTCTCTTTCTCATAATTTAAACATTTTTTTACAAAACTTATTTACTAAAAGTCACTACAGCGACCTTCATCGCCAATCAAAAGCGATGAAAACAGCATGCATTCTAGATTTCATCTTTATACCTC
>JBARUM010000185.1:0-2256 GCA_049645725.1 Maribacter sp. | reverse complement strand
GTCTTTACAGTGGTTTCATTAATTTTAATTTCTCAAAGGCCAATTAATAATGAAAAAGATAACCTACCGCTTTCGTCGCCAGTAAAGTAATTTATTCCAAAATTTACTATTTCCGCCATTTCCATTTTTATACCTACTCCGTAGCTATTGTTCCAATCCCCAAGAGATTCGTCATCATACCACACCTTGCCTAAATCATAACCTATGAAAGAACTAATACGGAGTGGAAACAGGGAAGTTTTAAGCGGTTCGAACGCATACGAAAGATCGGCAGAGGTAACAAAGGATGTGTCCCCAATATATCTATTTTCCCTATAGCCACGTAATCCTGAATCTCCTCCTAAGACGGCAGATTGATAAAAGGGTAAGTTCTCCCCAAATCTAAACTGTCCAGATATGGAATTCTTCAAAACCAGTTTTCTATCATAATCCAAAGCGTTCCATAGCACCAATTTTGGATCCAGTGACCAAAACGTGGTTATGTTTTGAAAATTATCAGTGACTTTCGCATGGATTGAAGTTAATAATCCTCTTGTGGTGAAATGGTCGTTGTCCACACTTTTATAAATGAAATGCCCCTCAAGTGACAGATAGCTTCGTTCCCCACTGGCATTACCAATATCTACGGAGCTCGATTCTTCAGTGGATATATTCTCGTAATGCGCACCTAATTCAAATGTACTGCCGTAGGCATCTTTACGATAAGTTGAAACGCCTAGATTCATGCGCTGCATAAAAATTCGGTTCGCGTCAAAGTCACCAAAATCGTTAGCGGAATCGTTTCCGAAGCCAAAAAAGTTCTCCGTATAGTTATTACTGGTAAGTCGGCCGTTCAGCTTTAAATTCCAACGGGAGAAAATGTTGGCAAAATGGACCTCAGGCATCATGTCGACAGCTTGTGTCATAGAAATATATCTTGCACTAAGAACAAATTTTGAAGTAAATGGATTCCGCTCGAAGCCCATTTTCTCAAATCCGATCTGCAAATGTGGCACCAGACCCTCATCTGGATTAAACTCAAAATTCAGACCCACTAGCTTGCTCTGACTAGGCCTAACTCCCGTATTGTAAATCCTATTTGAGTAATTGCTACTGCTTCTTATCTTGGCACCGCCGCGTTTTTCCACTTTCTGCTTGTCGTCGTTCTGGTCATAGACCAAAATACCGTTGCCATGTTGAATGTCGTAAGTATCTCCATCCAGTCCTCCTATGATAACAATATTCAATTTGTCGTTGTTCTTACCGACTACCTTGAAAATATCCTTGTCGTCCATTCCATAGACCCACAGGTCCTTGGTCATCGGGTAATTGAAAGTTCTATCAAACAAAAGTGTACCCTCTTTACCATCTTTAATTCTATTTGCGGTGATTCGAGTGATTCCGTTTGCTTTACGTTCAATTCTAAATATGTCGTCCTTATCTGTCCCCTTCAGGGTTTGAAACCGTAAAAAATAATCTAGGTACCTGGACACGATACCAACCAAATTGCCTTTCCGTAAAAGAAAATCATTTTGGATTTTTTCCCAGACAGCATCCTTAACTTCAACAGGTGCTTGGGAAAATGCTCTTTCAATAGCTTCCTTGTCCAAATTATCTTGAATGAACTTGACCTGATCAAACCAAATTTGCCTATCCGAACGCTGAATTATAGCCCTATCCAAGTTAATGGCACTTTCACTAAAATTTTCAACGAATTCTATATCCGGACCGTATTTTCCAAATTGGCGGGTGCGGCCCATAAATTTTTGAAGACGTTTCAAAAAGTTTCCATCAAAATTGGAAAAGACTTGATCACGATCCCTTGGGACGGGAGAATATATATTAAGATTACCCTCCTCACGTTTCGACCAACTCCATTGCCCTTCGTGGCGATCCCAATCACCTACCAGCATATCGAAAATTCTGGCACGTACGTATTCAGTCTCATCCACACGGTTTTTTTCGTCATCGCGAAGTTCTTCGAAAAGTTCTACCGTATTTAGTATTTCATCGCTTCTACCGAACATGTGGGATTCGTTGAAATCCTCCTCCGGTTTTTCTTCTATCATATACAACCTATCACCATGTTCCTCATTGAAATTGCCTAATGTTTTCTGTTTAGGCACATAATAGAGTTTGGGATGGGTATGTTTCAATTGAATATCATGTGAAAGGCTTGCAATAACAAAAGCACCATAGGGATGTGCGGAGGTGTAGAAATCTGTTATCAGCTCTGCCGGTAAAGTCCCAGAAAAATAGGATTGGGCATCCAGGTCA
>JBARUM010000184.1:0-4114 GCA_049645725.1 Maribacter sp. | reverse complement strand
GAAATATGGCAGCAAACCAACTAGAACCTGATACTTGGGTCGACAATTATGGAGATTATTTATTCAACTTTGCTGTTGGCAGGGTAAGCGATGCCGAAATTGCTAAAGATTTGGTATCTGAAACCTTTTTAGCAGGATTAAAATCTGCCAAAAACTATAAGGGTGATGCTGCAGAACGAACTTGGCTAATTGCCATCCTTAAAAGAAAAGTCATAGATCACTACAGAAAAATAAACTCCAAAAAAGGGAAAGCTGAAGTTAGGATGAGCTATAGTTCTTCTAGCGACTCGGAGGGTGATTGGATGGAAGAGCAAGTTGCCGACCCCTACAGTATGCTGGAGAATAGTGATATGGAAAATAAAGAATTAGGTCTGGCTATTCAAGATTGTATTGCCAAACTTCCTAAAAAACAATCCATAGTTTTTACTATGAAAACCATTCAAGGAATTAGTACTGAAGATATTTGTAATGAACTTGGAATAAATCCGTCTAATTTGTGGGTAATGATCCATAGGGCCCGAACAGCACTGATGGGTTGCCTTAATCAAAATTGGTATTAACTATGATTTCTTGTGATAAAGCAGCAACAATTTGCGACAAAACTCAATATAGAGAGGCAACTCTAATTGAAATATTGAAACTAAAGTTTCATCTGTTTATGTGCAAGGCATGTTCCGAGCATTCCAAAAAGAACACTCAGTTCACCTCTCTTTGCCAGAAAGCAAACCTTCAAAGTCTTTCGGAACAGGACAAACTTCAAATGACAAAGCAATTACAGGAAAGCAAATAGGCATACTATTGCCGTAAACAAGTTAAAATCAAAAGCCATATAATGGGGATACCCTCTACCCAAAAAGATGCAAAATATGTTGACTGATTTCTTTTTGTAACAAACATTAAACTTCCTAAAACTAAAAAAATAGTTCCTTTTCCTATTAATTCTACCTGAGAAATGTCATCCTTTAAAAAGGTAAAAAAAAAGAAACACAAAACCAAAAAAGCACCTATAGTCTTGGTTCGGGTAACACCATAACGTTGTGGCAAAGTCCTTAGGTCTTCTTGATCATATTTTAGGTCCCTTATTTCAAAAGGTATCAAGAGAACTAGAACAAATAAAAACCGCTGTGATGTTTCAATCCATACATCCCAAGAAATCGTATTCTCAAAACGTAAACTTGGAAGTATTACCGTTGTTCCCGCCCAAACAATGGCAACTATAAAAATTTTAAGTCCGCCTAAACTTCTTAAATTTCTAGCCTTGGGCAAAATGGGTAGCGCATATAGCCCCGTTAATAAGATTAAAACAATAATCCCCACCCATACTTCAAAATTCAAGAAATAAGCGTGATAAATTGCTAACCCTAAAGCAATAAAACTAAAAAACTGAATGCTTTTATGGTAATCATTTGCCACCTTAAAATACTTTTCCGCTTCAACACCGTATTTTATAAAATTATAAGAGGCTATAGTTCCAAAAAAAAGAAACCAAGAACAGTGGTTATCTACGGGAATGTTTAAAGTTACCAGAGTAACCTGTATGAGGGCAAGAACGGCAAAAGCAACATGTATACTGGCATCCAGATAAAAATCAAATACACGTTTCAACAACCTCATTAAACAAAAATAACCAAAGTGTTTATAACCTCTGTTTTTGGTTAAAAACTTTCGCCAAGCTACTTCCCAAAGTGTTATATTCAAGGAAATTAATCCCTAATTTTGCATGACTAATTCGAATAAATATGAAGACCGACGTGTTTGCATCTCGCCATATTGGTATAAGGGAAGAAGACCTTCAACATATGTTAGAGACTGTTGGAGTAGAAAATCTAGAACAACTAATTTTTGAGACCATTCCAAAAGACATTAGACTCAAAAATCCGTTGCATTTAGAGGCACCTATGAGCGAACATAGGTTTCTAGCACATATTGAAGAATTATCTAAAAAAAATAAGGTTTTTAGGTCTTATATCGGTCTTGGTTATCATGAGAGTTTAACCCCATCTGTCATTAAAAGGAATATCCTTGAAAATCCAGGATGGTATACGGCTTATACGCCATACCAAGCTGAGATTGCCCAAGGCCGACTGGAAGCATTGATAAACTTTCAAACCGTAGTCACGGATTTAACAGGCATGGAGCTTGCCAATGCATCGCTTTTAGACGAAAGTACAGCTGCGGCCGAGGCAATGACCATGTTATTAGACCTTAGAACCAGGGAACAAAAGAAAAATGAAGTATTAAAATTCTTTGTATCAGAAGAAGTCTTGCCGCAAACGATATCCCTTCTACAAACTCGCTCAACCCCTTTAGGGATTGAATTGGTTATTGGAAATCATGAAGATTTTACATTTGGAAATGATTTTTACGGAGCTTTGTTACAATATCCAGGTAAATATGGTCAGGTTTTCGACTACGCATCTTTTGTGTCCAAAGCTCAAAACGAAGATATAAAGGTAGCCGTTGCCGCAGATATCCTAAGTTTAGTGCTATTGACCCCTCCCGGGGAATTTGGCGCGGATGTCGTAGTAGGTACGACACAGCGTTTTGGTATTCCCTTAGGATATGGTGGACCCCATGCTGCATTCTTTGCAACTAAAGAAGAATACAAAAGAAATATTCCAGGTCGTATTATCGGCGTTACTAAAGATACTGATGGTAAACCTGCATTACGCATGGCGCTTCAAACTAGGGAGCAACATATAAAAAGAGATAAGGCCACCTCTAACATTTGCACAGCACAAGTATTATTGGCTGTTATGGCTGGCATGTATGCGGTTTATCATGGCCCAAAAGGTCTTCGATACATAGCGGACAAAGTACATATGACCGCTGCCACGCTTGTGGATAGTTTAGAAGAATTGGGAATATATCAAACCAATAGTTCTTATTTCGACACAATTACTGTAAAAGCGGATTCGAAAAGAATAAAACCGATTGCTGAGAAACAAGAGGTTAATTTTTTATATATCGATGATGAAACAATTTCTATTGCTGTAAACGAAGCAACTTCGGTTAAGGATTTAAATCAAATAATCTCTATTTTTTCGGAGGCACTTCAAAAAGATAATTTAGTTATTACCGAGCTATTGAAGACTTCAACAATCATAGATGAAGTAAAACGCACCTCTCCAGTTTTAGAAAATAAGGTCTTTAATTCCTATCACTCAGAAACGGAACTAATGCGGTATATTAAAAAATTAGAGCGCAAAGATTTGGCATTGAATCACTCTATGATTTCATTGGGAAGTTGCACTATGAAATTGAATGCCGCCTCCGAAATGCTCCCTCTGAGCCAAGCAAATTGGGGAAACATACATCCTTTTGTCCCTGTTGAACAGGCAGAAGGCTATCAAATCGTATTACGGGAGTTGGCCAATGATTTATCCGTTATAACAGGATTTGCAGATACTTCAATACAGCCAAATTCTGGCGCTCAAGGGGAATACGCAGGCTTAATGGTTATACGTGCATATCACGAATCTAGAAATGAAAGCCACAGAAACATATGTATTATTCCTGCCTCTGCACATGGTACCAATCCAGCCTCCGCAGTTATGGCCGGAATGCAGGTTGTTGTTACAAAGACGGATGAAAGAGGAAATATAGATGTCACGGACCTAGAGGAAAAAGTAGCATTACATTCAGAAAATCTAGCGGCACTAATGGTTACTTACCCATCAACGCATGGTGTTTTTGAATCTTCTATTCAGCATATTACAAAATTGATACATGATAATGGAGGGCAAGTCTATATGGATGGTGCTAACATGAATGCCCAAGTTGGTCTTACAAACCCCGCTACAATAGGAGCTGATGTTTGTCATTTGAATTTACACAAAACCTTTGCGATACCTCATGGGGGTGGAGGGCCGGGAGTGGGTCCTATTTGTGTAGCCCCTCAATTAGTGCCGTTTTTACCGAGTAACCCAATTATTAAAACAGGAGGCGATAAGGCCATTACAGGAATTTCAGCCGCTCCTTGGGGAAGTTCCCTAGCCTGTCTTATTTCCTATGGATATATTAAAATGCTCGGGGAATATGGCCTTACAAGATCTACCATAATTGCTATTCTGAACGCCAACTACATCAAGAATAAACTGAGTGGAAAATATGA
>JBARUM010000183.1:0-1614 GCA_049645725.1 Maribacter sp. | reverse complement strand
GTATATGGTGAGCATAAGCATTATCTAAACTCTGGTCTATAGCGTGTTTCAGACAGTTCATTTTTGTCTTACCGGTCCAAAAGAACTCAGGTAGTTTATTATGATTATTCAATTCGTTAAGCTTTGCATAATTAGGCATCTCTTTCCAATAGATACCGCGCATATATTCTCGCCAACCTAATATTTGCCTTACAAAACCTTCCACTTGTGAAATATGAATATCGTTTTGATTTTCATAGTAAACCTCCAAAACTTTGTTTATGACCTCTTTTGGGGACAGTATTTTACTGTTCATGGCAAAGGAAAGCCTAGAATGAAAAAGAAATTTCTCATTTGTATGTAGGGCATCTTGATAATCTCCAAAATGAACCAGAAGATTTTTACAGAAATAGTCTAACGTAGATAGGCATTCTGTTCTTGAAATGGGCCATTTTAAGTTTGCGAGCGTTATATTACCAAAGGTCTGAATGCTAGCATTTTTAAGCTCTTCCGCTATTTTGGAGATGTCTCTATGAAAATCTATCTCTTTAGGTATTACCGGTTCACCTTTCCATTTCTTACGATTACTATGGTCAAAATTCCATTTACCACCTTCTGGCTGATTGTTCACCATCATAACATCATGTTTTTTTCGCATCATGCGATAGAAGTTTTCCATGATGAGTTGTTTTTTTCCGTCAAAGAATTTTTTTAATTCATAACGTGAGGTGTAAAAGTGCTCTGTATCAAATACTTCGGTTTCAATTGTAAGATTAATGCAAATTGATTTTAACTGCTCATCCAACCTATGTTCATCTGGGCGTTGGTATTCGAATTTTTTAGCACTAGTACTTTTAGTATATTTCTTGACAATTGCCTCTAAGTCCTGTGGGTTCTCTTGATTTGAAATCTGGAGATAGATGAAACGGTGTCCTTTTTCTTCCAATTCCTCAGAAAAGCTCCTCATAGCTAGAAAAAAGGCAACTACTTTCTGAATATGGTGTTTTACATAATCAGTTTCCTGCCGCATTTCTGCCATAATATAAGTAACATCTGTATCGACGGTATCGAACCAAGAATGTTGCTGATTTAGCTGGTCACCAAGTATTAATCTAAGTTTTTTCAATTTAAGTTAGTTTCGGGTTTCGTGATTTTTCAATTTTATTTTTTTAGAACAATGTCTCTTGTAACCAGCGTTTTTGGAAGCTTCCATTGGAATCGTACATTTCAGCCTGTCTGCTAATATTGAATTTCCGATTCCGTGGGTCGTTCCCGACCCCGCTGTTATACATCCAATTTCCCCAATTGCTGTGAACGTCGTAGTCTATTAACATACTTTCAAAATATGCTGCTCCAATGCGCCAATCTTGTTCCAGTTCTTTTGCCCAAAAACTAGCTACATTTTGGCGCCCTCTATTGCTCATCCAACCAGTATGGGCAATTTCTTTCATATTCGCATTTACAAAAGGTTCTTTGGTAAGACCGTTTACCCATTTTTTCTTTGCGATGCTAGAACTTTTCCAGTGATAGTTTTTATTTAAAATTCCCTTGATATGAAAAATTTTATCACCATGTTTTAAAGAGATGTATTTAAAAAAGTCTCGCCAAACAAGTTCAAAAATCAGCCAATACGTG
>JBARUM010000182.1:0-2663 GCA_049645725.1 Maribacter sp. | reverse complement strand
TCCGTAGGAAATTCTCTTACTGCCGGATTTTCCGATAACGCCCTTTTTATAGACGGACAAACAGCTTCTTACCCAAACATGCTGGCCTCCAATTTCGCATTGGCAGGAGGTGGTGATTTCAACATACCTTTTATGGCGGATAATTTAGGTGGTGCCACATTAGGCGGCACTCCTATTCTTGGCAACAGACTAATACTTTCTTTTGCCTCGGGTTCCCCTGCTCCGGTGCCCGTAAGCGGAACCGGTACCACGGAAATAAGCAACCTACTTTCAGCTGATTTTAACAATATGGGGGTACCGGGAGCAAAAAGTTACCATTTATTGGCCGAAGGATATGGCAACGTTCAAGGACTGGTAACAGATCCGGCAACTGCCAACCCCTATTTTGTAAGATTTGCAAGCAACCCAAATACCACAATTATTGCAGATGCCGTTGCACAAAACCCAACATTTTTTTCCCTATGGATCGGAAATAACGATATTCTTGGCTATGCTACTGCAGGTGGTGCGGGTCTAGATCAAACAGGTAATATAAACCCTGAAACTTACGGAGGTAGCGATATTTCTGATCCTACCGTAGTGGCAGGTGCCATTGATGCAGCTTTAGCATTAATGACTCAAAATGACGCAGATGGGGTAATTGCGAATCTCCCGGACGTTACCACAATACCCTATTTTACCACGGTGCCGCATAACCCAGTTCCTTTAGATGAGGGAACAGCTGCCCTTTTAAATGGTGCATACGCCGCCTATAATGGTGGACTAGCAGCCCTTCAGGCTGGTGGAGCTATTACTGCCGAGGAATTAGCAAGGAGAACAATTTCATTTTCAGCAGGAAGCACCAATGCAGTGGTTCTATTGGATGAAGATTTAACTAATTTAACCAGTTTTAATCCCGCACTAATTAACATGAGACAGGCTACAGCAGATGATTTAGTTGTTTTACCGGCAAGAAGCTTTATTGGATCACTAGCCGACCCTGATAACCCTACCTCAATAAATGGTGTTGCCATACCCTTGGCCGATAGATGGGTGTTGACGCCTGAGGAGCAGCTTTCGGTTAATACTGCTTTAACAGCATACAATGCAAATATCTCAGCTTTAGCAGCACAATACGATATTGCCTTTGTAGATGCAAACGCATTTCTAAAAACAATTGCTGAAAATGGAGTACAATTATTGGACGGTAGCACTGTAACTGCTACTTACGCTACTGGGGGTGGATTTTCCTTAGATGGAGTGCATCCTTCTCCAAGAGGTTATGCCCTTTTAGCTAATCTTTTCGTAGAATCAATAAACACAAAATATGGTTCTAATCTACCAGGTGTAAATCCATTGGATTTTACTGGACTTTATATCAACTAAAGAATTAATTTATTAAGTTTAAGGGTGCCTTTTGGTACCCTTTTTTATTCATCCAAACTCATTAACCCATGAAACTTATTCTTAGAATTCTTTTAAGTGCACTAGCGGTAATTCTTCTGGCAAATTTTTTACCAAATGTTTCCGTAGATTCTTATGTTACGGCCATAATAGTAGCTATTGTCTTAAGTTTGCTCAACTTCTTGGTAAAGCCTATTCTCGTAATACTCACATTACCCGTCACCATTTTAACATTTGGTCTTTTCTTACTGATTATCAACGCAATAATCATTCTATTAGCAGACTATTTAATAGCTGGGTTTAATGTTGAAGGAATTTGGTGGGCATTACTTTTTAGCCTATTGCTTTCTTTTTTACAATCCATTTTATTTTCCCTCCTAAAGGAAGACAATTAAAAACTTGTTAATATTTGGATTTCAAGATTTTAAAAACTTGGCAGACATCCTAATTTATAGTAATTTTGCGTCCCAATTTATATTTGCAAATTAGATACTATTAGAAAATGAACATCACAAAAGAGCAGATAGATAATTTAAACGCCGTTGTTAAAGTTGCTATTACAAAAGATGACTATCAAGATAAAGTAGACACCATTCTTAAGGACTATAAAAAACAGGCTAATATTCCTGGGTTTCGAAAGGGACAAGTTCCTATGGGTCTTATTAAAAAGCAATACGGCAAAGCTGTATTGGTGGATGAGGTAAACAAATTGTTGCAAGATAATTTGAATAAATATTTGACAGAGGAAAAGCTCGACGTATTGGGGAATCCACTACCAAAGCAACAAGATGATTTTGATTGGGACAAAGACGAGTTGGCATTTGAGTTTGAACTTGGCCTAGCACCTAAGTTTGAAGTGCCTTTAAAAACCAAAAAAGCCATTACCCATTATAAAATAGTAGCGGACAAAAAAATGGTTTCGGAGCAAATAGAACGTATTCAAAAACAATACGGCAAGTTAGTTAGCAAAGATACAGTTGGTAAGACCGATGAAGTTTCAGGAAAATTTGTAAACGAAGCTGAAGGCATAGACAACCAGTCTCTTTTGGAGATGGAAAAACTAAAAAACAAAAAAGCTGTTAGTGCATTGACGGGAAAAAAGGTTGGTGATATTGTTACCCTAAATACCAAAGGGCTATTAAAAGAGGATCATTTACTTTCTAGTGTTCTAGGAGTTTCCAGAGACAAAACTGAAAAATTAGATATTGAAGTTGAATTTACCATAACTGAGATAAATGAAAGAGAGCCCGCAGAATTAAATCAAGAATTGTTTGATAAAC
>JBARUM010000181.1:0-5867 GCA_049645725.1 Maribacter sp. | reverse complement strand
CGTAATAAGTTGTTTAAAATAGGGCTGTTCAAACTCTTCACGAAGTTCCTTTTTCCAACTTGGATGTATGTTTACGGGCATACTACAAAGATAGGGCTAACTCTGATTTTAGCGGAATCAAAAAGTATTTTGGCATGATTTTTTTTAACTGAAATCATGCTCCTCCCTTGTTTTAAGGATAGATATCAGCATTAAGGGACGAAAGGGTAAAATTATTCAAAACTTATGTATACTTTCAAATGCATGCCTCTTGAAATAAAATTTTGAAAGAACTAACTTTGTTATCCGTGGATATAAACAATTAAAAAAGATTCATATCCAATTCGTTAGCCGTCATTGTAAAAAGACACCGTACAAAAATTGACTATGGAGTTAAACCCGAAAACATTTGAACCAAATATCGAACTGACAGAGTTTGTCAAACGGTATTGGACATTAGACGGTGAAAAGGAAAATATACCTCTTAAAAACACCATAGTGCCAGACGGAACAATGAAATTAATCTTTCATTATGGCGACACATACAAACATCATTCTCAAAATGGTGAGATAACAATTTTACCAAAATGCTTTTTAATTGGACAATTGACAAAACCTTATGTGATTGAGCCAGTAGGCGTAACAGGCAGTTTTGTAATTCAATTCAAGCCTAATGGATTTTTGCCTTTCTCATCAATCCCAATTAAGGAGATGGAAAACAAAGCTGTCCCATTGGACATATTATTTGGAGAAGACGGCAAAAAGCTTGGTGAACAAATATTAAATGCAAACTCAACGCATGAAAGAATTCAAATTATAGAGACTTTTCTTTTCAAACAATTAGCCAAGACAAAAACGATTGACAATATCGTAAAATCAACAGTTGAGACTATTTTCAACAGAAATGGACAGTTTTCTGTAAATCAATTTTCAGAAAACAACAAGATAAACCGAAGACAATTAGCCCGAAAATTTTCTTCAGCTATAGGATTAAGCCCAAAGCAATTGGCAAAGACAATTAGAATCCAGACAACCTTGAAAGTATTGTTGAATGAAGAGATTACAAGCCTAACTGATTTGGCTTACGAAAACGAATATTTTGACCAAGCACATTTTATTAAAGAATTTAAGGAGTTTACAGGATTGACACCCAAGGAATTTTTCGGAGACGACCTTAAAATGTCTTTGATTTTTGACAAAAAATAACCTTGTCCCATTTTTACAATTTTGCCGATTTATTTGATTCTACCTTTGTATTGCAACAATGCAAAAACGTTTAAATTATTTAAAAATGGCAAATGTAAATCCAGTTAATTGGTTTGATATCAACGTAGCAAACTTAGACCGAGCAAAGAAATTCTACGAAACAGTTTTCAATCTAAAGCTGACAGATGCACCTGTAGAGTGGGGCAAACAATCATTCTTTCCGTTTAGCCCTGAAAGTAACAACATAACCGGTGCTTTGGTGGAGAAATCAGATTTTGCTCCCAGTAGCAATAATACGGTTATCTATTTTGAGACCGAGGACAATATTGCAGAAGAACAAAGAATTGAAGCAACAGGTGGAAAAGTTGTACAACCTAAAATGAATATTGGTGAATTTGGTTTCATCTCAATTTTCATTGACACGGAAGGCAATACTGTAGGCCTTCATTCACGTAAATAAATTTCATTTATGACTTACGACACAAATCTTGCTGACAGGGTTAATGAATATCTTGCGGAAATTCCAGACATTGAAGTTGAGGAAAAAGAAATGTTTGCCGTGTTAAACTTTATGGTAAACGGAAAGACTTGTGTTTGTGTAAGCGGTGAGAATTTAATTTTACGCTTTGACCCAAGCCGACAAGAAGAACTTTACGAAAAAGACGGTTACGAGACAATGTTGATGAAAGGCAAAGAATACAAAGGTTACTGCTATATAAATCCAGACGGATTTAAAAACAGAAATGACTTTGAATTTTACTTAAACTTATGCCTTGAATACAATAAAGTTGCAAAATCATCTAAGAAACGAAAGACAAAGTAAAACAACGAACGGCTAACAATGGTAACCGTTGCACAAGGGATTAATCGGTCATAAAATGGATGGATATAAGCCTCTTCAAGAGGCTTTTTTCTTGCCTTATGAATATTGGAAAGTAAAATTTGGGCGACCTTTGGATAACGCATATTAGTGTCATACCCTTGACTTACAAATGCAGTAAGTTGTCTAAAATAAGCCTGTTCAAACTCTTCACGAAGTTCCTTTTTCCAACTTGGACGTATGTTTACGGGCATACTACAAAGATAGGGCTAACTGTGATTTTAGCGGAATCAAAAAGTATTTTGGCATGATTTTTTTTAACTGAAATCATGCTCCTCCCCTTGTTTTAAGGATTGATATCAGCATTAAGGGACGAAAGGGTAAAATTATTCAAAACTTATGTATACTTTCAAATGCATGCCTCTTGAAATAAAATTTTGAAAGAACTAACTTTGTTATCGGTGGATATAAACAATTAAAAAAGATTCATATCCAATTCGTTAGGCACAAGCTGAAAAACCAACCATTAACCAATGATAAAATTTTTTAGAAAAATCCGCCAAAAAATGCTGACTGAAAACAAATTCAGTAAGTATCTGATTTATGCGATTGGAGAAATCCTATTAGTTATTATTGGTATTTTAATTGCCCTTCAAATTAATAATTGGAACGATAAAAGAATTATAAGAAAAGAATTAAATTCTTCACTACGTTCTATGATTGAAGAATTGAATCAGAATATTCAATTTTTGGAAGCGGAAAAAGATGACAAACAAAAAAGACTATTAACAATAGAAAATTTTAAAGTCGAAGCTATTTCAGGTCAAGACCACAGGCATATTGTATTTGCGGTTAGTGACGAAATCAAATCAAAAGAGTTCAACACCGTTTATCTATCATTAAAAGACGAAAAAAAAGTTCGTCTAATTCAACATCCAGAATTACGTAATCAAATAACAACATTTTACGAATACGAACTGGCTAGTATTAGAGATGCCAATATTTGGCACGAAAAGTTTGTTGGTGAGAATATTGACCCATATATACTTGAAAATATTCCCTTATTCAATAAAAATGACATCGATTTTAAAATTATTAATGAATTTGTTAACCAGTCAAAATTTAAAAATATTTTATCTACTCAAAAAACTATTTATGAGGGCTACTTGTCTTCAAATGAAAAGGTGACACAATCTGCTAATAACCTCAAATCAACAATAGTATCATATTTGAATAAATAACGAAAGCACAAGACGTGTATAGCTCATTGCGGCTGAATTCCTAATCGGAATTCATTGCAATTTGCTATCTTTCGGTTACGGCGGAAAATCATAGCTGATTTTCCGCAACGAGCCATACACAAAACCGATAACAAAATTTCGCCATTTCGCATCTCGACCCCAATCCTTACCTTTGCCGCTGAATATATAGAAAAGTGGCGAACATACATTCCAAAACACTCCAAGACCTAGAATTTCCTTCTGTTTTACAACAAGTGGCGGCGCGCTGCAATACGGAGTTGGGCAAGGAAGTGGCTTCGGAAATTACACCCCTTACCAATGAAGCGGAAATTGAGAACGTTTTGGGAAAAACGGCTGAATATCTTTCGTCGCTCATAAGCGAAAACCGCATCCCCAACCACGGTTTTGACAAGATAATTGGAGAGCTCCAATTACTTAAGATAGAAAACACCACTTTGGAACTCCAAGGTTTTAGACGTATTGCCACTATTTGCAATACCGTAGCGACCCACCAAAAGTTCTTTAAAAAGTTTAAGGAATATTATCCACTACTACACGAATTTTCAGCTCAATTGGAGTCGAATACGGAAATACCTGTGCTCATCAATAATGTGATCGACCGTTTTGGGGAGGTCAAGGACAACGCCTCGGATGCACTACTCAGCATAAGAAGGCAAATGAACCACGTGCGGGGGAAAATCAGCCAAAGTTTTGGTTCTGCATTGGCCACGTATCAATCATCGGACTATTTGGATGATATTCGGGAGTCGGTCGTAGAGAATAGAAGGGTACTTGCCGTAAAGGCCATGTACCGCAAGAAAATTAAGGGGAGCGTTATGGGCACCTCCAAGACCGGAAGTATCGTTTATATAGAACCTGAAGCCACGTTACGCTATAGTAGGGAACTAAATAATCTGGAGTTTGAGGAAAAGGAGGAAGTGCAGCGCATCCTAAATCAGTTAACTAATCAAATAAGGCCATTTAGAGCCCTTTTAAGCGATTATCAGAATTTCCTTAGTGAAATAGACGTTACCGCGGCTAAAGCAAAGTACGCGCAGGATATTAATGCTTTAAAGCCAAAGTTGGGTACTACACGCCGGCTCTTTTTACGAGACGCCTATCACCCACTCCTGTATTTGAACAATAAGAGAAAGAACGAAAAGACCTTTCCCCAGACCATAGAACTGCATCCAGAAAACCGGATTATCGTGATTTCCGGCCCCAATGCCGGAGGTAAAAGTATTACGCTAAAGACCATTGGTCTATTGCAGGTGATGGTGCAAAGCGGTTTATTGATTCCAGTACACGAACGTAGTGAAGTCTGTTTTTTTGATAAGATTTTAACAGATATAGGAGACAATCAATCCATTGAAAATCATTTAAGTACGTATAGTTATCGGCTTAAAAACATGAATCAATTCCTAAAACGATGCAATGACAGTACGCTATTCTTAATCGATGAATTCGGAACTGGGTCAGACCCAGAACTAGGTGGTGCCTTGGCGGAGGCCTTTCTAGAAATCTTCTACGAGCGGGAATCCTACGGAGTAATCACGACCCACTATGCCAATCTAAAAGCTTTGGCCAATGAGCTACCACATGCCACGAATGCCAACATGCTTTTTGATGGCAAAACACTGGAACCTACCTTTCAATTAATTTTAGGGCAGGCCGGGAGTTCATTTACATTCGAGGTGGCGCAGAAAAATGGCATCCCCTACTCGCTCATCAACAAGGCAAAGAAGAAGATAGAGCGCGGTAAAGTCCGTTTTGACGCTACTATAGCCAAACTACAGAAAGAACGTAGCAAAATGGCCCAAACTGGCTCTAGATTGCAGGAGGAAGAGTCCAAGGCAAGAGAAGAGGCTGCCCGTTTAGAGAAGTTGAATGCCAAAGTAAAATCGAAACTAGAGAACTATCAAGAACTCTATGACCATGACCAGCGTATGATACAGTTGGGCAATAAAGTAAACACTGCGGCCGATAAGTATTTTCAGGATAAAAAGAAAAGGCCTTTGGTATCTGAGCTATTGCGAATCGTAGAGACTGAAAACAGTAAGCGAAAAAAGAAATCAGCCAATCAGGCGAAGGCCGATAGGAACAAAAAGGCCCAAGTAGCACGGGAAGTCCATAAAGAAGTAAAGGTCATTCGTGAGAAAAAGAAAGTTCAAAAGAAAAAAGCAATAGTCGCTGAAAAAAACAAGCCTAGGCCCGTTTTTAAGCTGGGCGACCGTGTTCGAATGCACGATGGCAAGGCCGTAGGAAGCATAGATTCGCTCGAAAAAGGCAAGGCAATCGTCAACTACGGTATGTTTACGACCAATGTGAGCGTTGATCAGCTAGAACTTGTGGAAAAGAAAAAATAGCGAGCTACTAAATTTGATTATCAGATACTTGCATTAAATCGTATACGATTATTGATTTGTTCTCAATGACGAAAACTGGTTTTTTGTGTAACTGATCGTCTAATTCTACTGCACAAAAAACTTTACTGTTGGTTCGAGTGCTTTTTTCGTAGTGCAACGAATGAGAATAAGTGTATCGAAAACCTTTAGAAACAAGAAAAAATCGAATTAGCGCACATCCATTTAAATGAAAAGTCGTTTAAAAGAGCTGAACAA
>JBARUM010000180.1:0-10575 GCA_049645725.1 Maribacter sp. | reverse complement strand
TTGGGCTGCTCGGCAAACCCTCCAATATCCGATCCTACAAAGGAATAACCGCTCATACACATACGTTGCATCTGCACATTGGCTATCCAAAGGTGTTCCCAAGTGGCTACGTTATCACCGGTCCAAGTGGAAGAATACCTTTGGGTTCCTGCGTAGGCCGCTCTTGTAATTACAAATGGTCTCTTTGGATAAACATATTTCTTGACACCTTCATAAGTGGCCCTGACCATCTGCATACCATACACATTATGTGCTTTTCTATGTGTACAGGGATGACCATCATAATCGTGCCTTGTATCCAAGGGTGCCGTCTTTGTAGGAACTTCCATAACAGCTGGTTCGTTCATGTCGTTCCAAACGGCATGAACCCCAAGATCAGACATAAATTCTTTGTACAGCTCTCCCCACCATTCGCGCACTTCCGGATTTGTAAAGTCTGGGAAATTGCACTCTCCGGGCCATACCTTTCCTCGCATTAAAGGCCCGTCACCACGTTTGCAGAAATAATCATTTTCCAAAGCTTCTTGATAGATCCAATAATCCCGATCAATTTTTATACCTGGATCAATCATGACAACGGTCTTAAAACCATCTTCTTCTAGTTCACCTATCATTCTTTTTGGATCAGGAAATAGGGTTTTATCCCAAGTGAAACACCTAAAACCGTCCATATAATCAATATCTAAATAAATGGCATCACAAGGAATTTTTAAGTCCCTGAATTGCTTTGTTATTTCCTTTACATTGCTTTCAGGATAATAGCTCCACTTAGATTGATGATATCCTAAAGCCCAAAGGGGTGGTAATTCTGGCGTTCCAGTTAAATTAGAGTAGTAAGAAACAACCTTGGCCATCTCTGGGCCGTAAATAAAATAATAGTTCATTTCTCCGCCGTCCGCCCAAAAACTGGTGGTATTCCTTCTTTCATGGGCAAAATCAAAATGTGTCTTAAAACTATTGTCAAAGAAAACTCCATAGGCTACTCCTCTTGTTAATCCTATATAAAATGGAATTGCCTTATAAAGAGGGTCCTGGTCTTTACCATAGGCATATTGATCTGTAACCCAATTTTCCAATCGTTTACCCTTAAGATTACTATGGGTGGATTTATCTCCCAAACCATAATAACTTTCACCGGTCTGGGTAATCTTACTCATTTTTACGATGTTACCTCCATATTCGTAGTTCTCCTCCCAATGAAAACCAATTTCATCTTCATTGATTATATTTCCTTTTAAATCGGATATTTGAATTCGAAGCGTTTTTTTATCCACTAGAACATGGACACGAGCGGTTTGCACAACATATTCAGTGTCATTTTCAACGACTTCCAAAAAGCTATATCCTAAGGTTGCTTCGGGGTCAATTGCATATGAAAAATCAGGTTCAAAGACATGATTCGTAGCATATCTAAAGCGAATAAGACTACCTCTAAGGACAGTTATTTGTAAAATAACACCATTCTCGGTTGTAAAATATATTCTATTGGTATCCTGTTTAAACTTTACTATATGGTTAGGGGATAGATTCCCTTTATATTCCAACTCGGTATTTGTAATCATTCAATTTGATTTTTTGAATAGCAAAAAAAGCATATTAACTCGTAATTGCGAAATATTATACGAGCAATCACAAACTATAGCGATATATGTAAAAAAACTACTTTAAAACTACTATTCCGAGGGGAGGGATGGTAATTTCTATGGATTTTTTATGTCCGTGCCAAGATTTAGTAGATGACTTGATGGTGGTATTGAGGTTACCTGCTCCACCATATTGCGGAGCATCGCTATTTAGAACTTCTTTTATTTTTCCTTTTTTAGGGATTCCTATCCGATAGTCTTCGCGCAGCACGGGCGTAAAATTACAGGCCACGATGAGGTCATTTTTTGCGTCGTGGCCTTTTCTAATATAGGTTAAAACAGAATTTTCGTGATCACCGTAGTCTATCCATTGAAAACCCTCTGGGCTAAACTGCTTTTCATACAGCGCAGGCGAACTTTTATAAGTGGCATTAAGGTCTTTTACAAATTGTTGAATCCCTGCGTGACCATCATACTGCAGCAAATGCCAATCCAGACTTTGTTGAAAATTCCATTCCGAAGTCTGCCCAAATTCTCCACCCATAAACATTAGATTTGTTCCGGGATGTGTGAACATGTAACCAAATAGTAATCTTAAATTCGCAAAACGCTGCCATTCGTCACCGGGCATTCTATAGACCAAGGATTGCTTACCATATACCACTTCGTCATGAGAAAAAGGAAGCATAAAGTTTTCTGTAAAAGCATAGGTCATACTAAAAGTCAAATCGTTCTGATGGTACTTTCGGTTTATTGGGTCTTCTTTAAAATACTTTAGTGTATCGTGCATCCAACCCATCATCCATTTCATACCAAAGCCCAGCCCGCCATGCTCCACAGGTCTAGAAACACCTGTAAAAGCAGTTGACTCCTCTGCAATTGTCTGTACGCCATCAAAACTGGAATAAACCTCTTGGTTCAATTCCCGAATGAAGGACATGGCTTCTAAATTTTCATTATTACCGTACATATTTGGTTCCCATTCCCCATCTTCTCGAGAATAATCCAGATAAAGCATAGAGGCTACGGCATCTACCCGAAGACCATCTACGTGAAATTGTTCCAACCAGAACAGCGCATTACTTATTAAAAATGCCCTTACTTCGTTTCGTCCATAATTAAAAATGAGGCTCTTCCAATCTTGGTGATAGCCTTTCCTCCTATCCGGATGCTCGTATAAGTGAGACCCATCAAAAAATCCAAGTCCGTGGGCATCTTCCGGAAAATGGGAAGGCACCCAATCCAAAATAACGCCAATATCATTTTGATGAAACGTATCTACCAATAACTTAAAGTCCTCTGGTGAACCAAATCGTGATGTTGGCGCAAAATACCCAGTAAGCTGATACCCCCAGGAAGGGTCATAAGGATACTCCATAATAGGCATAAACTCTATATGAGTATACCCCATTTCCTTAACATAGGGCACCAAGTCCTTAGCCAATTGCCTATAGCTCATGAAATTATTATCCTTATCCCTTTTCCAAGAACCTAGATGTACTTCGTAAACGGAATAGGGCTTATCCAATCCATTCTTTTCCTTTCTATACCCCATCCATTCTTTGTCCTTCCACTTATAATCAGTGTTGTAAACAACCGATGCCGTTTTAGGAGGATGTTCGCATACGCGGGCAAATGGATCGGCTTTCTCCGTCCAAATATCGTTGTTGTTAGACTGTATCTTGTACTTGTAGATTTCCCCTGGACCTACATTAGGGATAAAACCTTCCCATATACCGCTCGAATCCCATCTCACATTTAGTCTATGTTCATTCTCGTTCCAATGGTTAAAATTACCTATTACGGAAACCGCTTTAGCAGAAGGAGCCCAAACAGCAAAGTAAGTTCCTTTTTCACCCTCTAATTTTGTGGGATGTGAACCCAATTTGTCATATAACCGATAGTGTTTTCCACCTTTGAAAAGGTCAATATCGAAATCCGTGAAGAGTGAGTGTACAATAACTTTGGACATAGGTATTATAAATTTTGGTAAATCTAATCAACTTTACCTTAACTAATGTATTTTGCTTCCTCAACTAAATTGGAAACGACTTATTCCCTTATTTAATTTCTAAAATACTAAAATTTGGAACGCTTTTTGAAACGTCGTTAACAATAACATCTATAAATCGTTAAATCATGAAAAAATACAACTTAATTTTAGGCGCATTAATTACTCTCTTTTTTTTATCGTGTGAAGGGCCACAAGGTCCTCCAGGGTTTGATGGTTTTGATGGAAGGGACGGGATTGATGGTCTAGACGGTCGTAATGGTCTAGAACAAGCTGCAATTCTAGAAATAGAGGGTACTTTTTCCGCTGCTGACGATTATTCTATTTTCTTTGAATTTCCTCAGACCGTAGAAGTTTTTGAAACGGATGTGGTATTGGTCTACCTATTGTGGGATCAGACTGAGGATGGCAATGGCGAGCCCGTTGATATTTGGAGATTGCTACCCCAAACCAGAATTTTAGACCAAGGACTTTTGCAGTACAATTATGATTTTACCTTTTTTGACGTAAATATTTTCTTAGAATCAGATTTTGACTTAAGTACTTTGCCAGCAGCAGATACGGATAATCAGGTATTTCGTATAGCCGTGCTGCCAGCAACTGATGTTTCCGGAAAAATGGATACATCAAATATAAATTCTGTTATGAGCGCCTTAGGTATGTCCGAATCTGATGTAACTAAAATTAACTTGAATTAATATTATCTCATTAATTACTACGCTAGCCTCGTTTATTCAACGAGGCTTTTTTATTGTAATAAACCATAATTTAGGAAACCTTAACAGGTTGGTTGTCGTAAGTAAATTAATTTTGAAAGAATTATTAGACACTAACGTCTAAGTGAAAAAACTATATTGTTATGAATTCAAAAATTTTAATAGTGCTTCTGATATTATTCACCAGTTGCAAGGGAGTATCCCAAGAAAAAGATATAGCCAAGGAAAGTACGTCCGAAGCTGTGAAGGAATTTCCAGTTCAAAAAACGGAGGCCGAATGGAAAAAACAGCTTACCGATGCTGAATTTTATGTATTGAGAAAAGCTGCAACCGAAAACCCCTTTACAAGTGAGCTGTTGGATAATAAAAAAGAAGGTGTTTATGTTTGCGCCGCTTGCGATACCAAGTTATTCAATAGCGATACCAAGTTTGATTCCGGTACAGGTTGGCCAAGCTTTTATGAAGAGATTGAAGGCAATGTTGCTTATGACGTGGATTATAAAATTGGATACAAACGAACAGAGGAACATTGCGCTACGTGCGGCGGACATTTGGGACATGTTTTTGATGATGGGCCAGCACCAACAGGAGAAAGACACTGTATTAATGGAGTAGCTTTAAAATTTGTCCCTTCTTCAAAGTAAGATTATTCAATTCAAGATTTTCACTTCCAAATAATAGGTTCTTTATGAATTTATCATTTGGAAGTTTTTATTTTAGGGTATAATTTTAAATATATGGCTCCTGAAAATTATATCGAAAGTGCTTGGTTTGAATTTGAGCGGTACAAGATACTGGGCGATAAAACGTTCTCCCAACTTTCCGAACAAGAACTTCAGTGGAGGTATTCTCCTACGGATAATAGCATAGCCCAAATCGTGAAGCATATCTCAGGCAATATGTTGAGTAGATGGACCAACTTCCTGACAGAGGACGGTGAAAAACCATGGCGACAAAGAGAAAATGAATTTATCGAGCCGTTATCCAAAAAATCGGAAATCATTTCTTCATGGCAACAGGGATGGGATTGTCTTTTCAATGCCTTAAATCAAATTGATAACGAAAATTTTCATAACGTAATTAAAATCAGGAATGAGGCACACACTTTAGTTGAGGCCATGAATAGGCAACTGGCCCACTATGCCCACCATGTAGGTCAAATTGTGCTTTTGGGTAAAATGATAAAAGGTAGCAAATGGAAGACGTTGTCCATTCCAAGAGGTGGTTCCGATGCTTTTAATCGTCAGAAATTTAACGATGGAATGAGTACTGAGAATTAATGAGATAGTGCTCATTTTTTAATTCAAACGGATTGCACTTAACCAGTCGAACACAATGAACTTTTCCATTATGTCTCTACAAATAACAGTTTTATTATCTGAAGTTAGTCTATCTAAAAAAATCAATATATTAGATTTCCTATTTTTGGGATACTCGTAGTATAAAAATTATTTGGGATTATTTATCCATTTTCTGTTTTGCCTGAAAAATAAAACTCAAATAGTTATTTACTATAATTAAGGTTCTCCTATCATACTTAGTTTAAAGAAGTAGAAAAACCACAGCTTAACAATGATAAAATTCTTTCGAAGAATTAGACAAAATCTAGTCGCGGAAAATAAACTACGAAGCTATCTATTATATGCCATAGGAGAAATCATACTTGTGGTTATAGGGATACTGATTGCTCTTGCCATCAATAGCAGTCAAGAGAAAAAGATTCTAGAAAAAAAGGAGCAAACTTATTTAAAAGGATTACAAGGTGAATTTGAAATCAGCAAACAAAAACTGGTGAAATTAATAAATATCAACCAACGCAATTACATGGGGGCAAAACAAATCTTGGATTTCACAACTAATCCGGAAGTAGTGCCTAGCGAAGAACAATTTTCTAATTTGCTGTATCAATCGTTTTCCTTCGATATTGCCTTCAACCCCAACAACTCGCTTTTAAATGAAATGATAAATTCCGGCAGCTTAAAGGATATTTCAAATCCGCAACTAAGAATATATTTGACCAATTGGATTTCGACACTGGATGATATTTCAGGACAAGAACAAGATCTCGCCAATGAAAGGGAAAAAGTGCTGGATATGTTCAGAAGAGATGAAAACAGCATACGTACCGTTTTTGAACATGCAAAAGCTAATCAGCAAGTTAGTTTTCCTAAAAGCAAGGGTAGCATAAGTAATTTGAATTTGTTACGTTCCGTGGCATTCGAGAATAACATGTTCATGTTTTACTTAACAAGCTATGCTACGGAAGAAAGTCATTACAACCCATTGATGGATAATTTAAATTCTATATTGCAATTATTGGAAACAGAGATCAAGCAATGAAGATGAATTTAATACAAATCCGTTAGTAATGTTATCTCCAAAAACAAGAAGAAACATTTCACGTATCATCCCTTTCGGTGTTATTTGGCTTGTACTTGGTTGGGTTAACCTGTTCTCGCAAGAAGCCGTGTTGACTGCTGCGCTGGACGAAAATTTAAATCAGTCTGCCGTAATCAGGATGACTCCCATGGTTTTTCTTTTTGCAAGCATTGCCATCATTGTCGTCGGATTGCTGGTCGGTGCCATTGAAGTCTTATGGCTGGGCAATCTGTTCGGTAAAAAGAGTTTTTCACGTAAAATTGCATACAAGCTGGTTTTTTATACCATTTTTTTGTTGCTGATCATCCTCATATCCTATCCGATAGCAGCTGCTTTGGAGTCGCAAGTATCACTATTTGATGGAATCGTTTTTGACAAAATGTCTGACTTTCTTAACAGTATTGAATTTACTAGCACCATGATCTCTATATCCTTCAGTCTCTTTGTAAGCCTATTCTATTCTGAAATCAGCGAAAATATAGGTCATGGCGTCTTGATGAATTTCTTTACAGGAAAATATCATAGACCCATTGAGGAAAAACGCATCTTCCTGTTTTCGGATATGAAGTCCTCAACAACCATAGCGGAGCAATTGGGTCACATCAAATATTTTGAATTGCTCAGGGAGTATTATTCCGATTTCTCGGATGCCATTGTTCGCCATTCCGGTGAAGTCTATCAATATATCGGGGATGAAATTGTCATCTCTTGGAAGTATGAAGACGGCATCAAAAACAACAACTGTATCAACTGTTTTTTTACCATGAAAGAAGCCCTGAAAAAAAAGACGGATTGGTACAACAAAACTTTTGGCGTAGCACCTACTTTCAAAGCGGGTCTTCACTTGGGCGAGGTTACCACGGGCGAAATAGGCGCACTTAAAAAAGAGATTATTTTCACCGGGGATGTGCTCAATACCACTGCACGTATTCAGTCGCTATGTAATGAACACAAAGCAGATATCTTAGTTTCGGAAGATTTGGTGAAAGAGCTGCAACTAGGCAGCGAGTTTCAGATTACGTCGTTAGGTAAAAATGAATTAAAGGGAAAAGAAGCACATATAGCGTTATTTACGATTACGGAATAAATATCTGTAATTTGATAGGGATGGCGTTATGAAGTAACAAAGTATTTAGACTATCGTCTAGTTTTACATCAATCTAAAATTATAATGCAAGAAAAACTATCGGAACGAAAGGATGCTTGGCGAACAATCTTCGTTTTCTTGTGCATTGTCACCATCACGAGTTCGTTATTTCACTATGCCATAGTCAATCTTTATCCTTCCAGAATTTACATCGGTGGCCTTATGTGGTGTCCAGCAATAGCGGCAATGATTACCTCAAAATTGAAAGGTCGCCCCATTTCTTCCTTACATTGGGATTGGGGAAATTGGAAATATATTCGCTTATCGTATGCAGTTCCTTTTCTGTATGTTTTGATTACCTACATTCTGATCTGGCTTTTCGGATTAGGTGGCTTGCCCAATGAAAAAATGGTTTTAGAGTGGGCGGATGAGCTTGGTTTGATAGGAATAGGAACATTGAGTCCAGCAGTTGCAGCAATCATTGCCCTAATTTTATTGGGAACTGTTGGAGTTATTCGAGCTATGGCCACTACGCTGGGAGAAGAAATCGGTTGGCGAGGATTTTTTATCTATGAACTGAGAAAAGTGCTACCATTTTCGGGAGTTTCCTTTTTTAGTGGATTTATTTGGGCTTCTTGGCATTGGCCGTTAATCGTATATTACGGAGGAAACATTGCCTTGGAGATGACCACTTTTTTTGTTGTTATCATTTCGATGTCCTTTATCATGACCTATTATACCTTTAAGTCAAATTCTTTATGGCTAGCGGTAATCTTTCATGCGGTAAGCAATGTATATGTTCAGAAAATATTTCCCCCGTTAACATCAAAAATCGAAGGAACCGAACATTGGCTCGGTGAATACGGAATTATGTTTGCCCTTGTAACCTTTTTGTTCGGATTGTATTATTGTAGAAAAGCAAGGAAAGAAAATTTATAAACCAAAATATTAAAAATGACAATACTAGTAGTAGGAGCAAGTGGTGCAACGGGGCGACATGTGGTTGCACATCTACTTAAGCAGGGGCATACCGTTAGGGCCGTCGTGCGATTTTCTGAAAAGTTGCCGGAGTCTATCAGAAATGAACCTAATTTGTCCATTATCGAAGCTAGTATTTTGAATCTCACAGATGCAGAAATGGCAGAACATGTAGCTGGTTGTGATGCCATTGCCTCGTGCCTGGGCCATAACCTTACCTTTAAAGGTATTTATGGAAAACCCAGAAGATTGGTGACCGATGCAGCGCGTAGATTATGTGCCGCAATTAAAGTTAACAATCCCGAAAAGCCCATAAAATTTGTATTGATGAATACAACTGGGAATAGAAATCGTGATTTGGATGAACCTATTTCCTTTGGCCAGAAATGTGTTATCGCATTACTTCGTCTGCTACTTCCTCCACATGTCGATAATGAAAAGGCCGCGGATTACCTACGAACTGAAATCGGTCAAAACGATCCTATCATCGAATGGACGGCAGTCCGCCCCGATGGTTTGATCAATGAATCGGAGGTTACCGAATATGAAGTATATCCTTCCCCGATCAGAAGTGCAATTTTTAATGCAGGAAAGGTCAGCAGGATCAATGTTGGTCATTTTATGGCTGCTTTGATTGAGAATGATGATCTATGGCAAAAATGGAAAGGGCAGATGCCTGTTATTTATAATGCAGAAGAAGTGTCAGGATGATTTTGAGAATTTAATCATTTTGAAAAAAGGCAGCCTTACGCGCAAATGCTATTTAAAAATAATTAAAGTAAAACTCGATGGCATTACCAAGCACAAAACTTGCTATTGCCCATAAAAGCGTTATTCTTCCCAGATTAAATGCATTTGAAAAGGCTATCCATAATGAGATTAAGGCACAAACAAAAAACAGCACCATGGCATAATTAGGCACTCCGCTTGGAAAAACACCGGTGAGATTGAAAAGAATATCCAGTAAAGCGGTAAATGCGAACAATGCTAGAGCAAAATTGGACTTTTTGTGGCCTACAAAAAGGTAATAGGCGGCAATAAATAATTCAATACAAATAGCCAAAGGACCAAACTGCCCAAAATAGGTCTTCTTAAAATATCCACCTAAATCCTCAGGATATTCAATATTTAGAAAGAAAATAATCCCCAGCACTACCGAGATTAAAATAAAAATTAAGGCTATACTCCTTCTCATTTTCATTTGTTATTTTACTTTTTAGACTTAGTTTAAGGCAAAAATTTCTATTCCCACGAAAATAATTTGAAAAAGATCCTTATTCCATCAGTAGCGCAAGTGTTCAGTTTAGAGCTAAGGTATTACGCAATTAAAGTTACTAAAAATCACACAATCCACTCTTTAATTTTCAAAAGCATCCTTGTCCTTCATCTCCTATTTTGTATTTTTGCACCGCTCCCGGTAAAGACGGGATTAACGACTTAAAGATAGATTTATGAGCACTTTTGATGTTATTGTTTTAGGCAGTGGCCCTGGAGGTTATGTTACCGCTATTAGAGCTTCACAGCTTGGTTTAAAGACAGCTATCATAGAGAAGGAAAGCCTTGGTGGCGTTTGCCTCAATTGGGGATGTATTCCAACCAAAGCTTTACTAAAATCAGCTCAAGTATTTGAATATTTGCAACATGCAGCAGATTACGGTCTTAAAGTGGAGGGTGTGGACAAAGATTTTGATGCAGTCGTAAAACGAAGCCGAGGCGTAGCCGATGGGATGAGCAAGGGCGTTCAGTTTTTAATGAAAAAGAATAAAATAGAGGTTATAAAAGGATATGGGACACTAAAATCCGGGAAAAAAGTTTCGGTGA
>JBARUM010000179.1:0-6477 GCA_049645725.1 Maribacter sp. | reverse complement strand
ATTTCTGACTTTGTATATCCGTCACCGAAACATATATTTTGTCGTTGAGGTAGAAAATTTTCGGCCTTGAATAAACACCAAGGTCCAAAGCGATTTTTTTATCCCGAATACTCAAAATATTATCGTTCATTGTAGCTAATGTCTTGGAAGTAGCGTCCATGCCATGATCTCTATTTAAGTTTAGATTAGTTTTTTGGATGTCGCCACTAGTATCAATTTGGTAAAGAAAGCCATTGCTAGTGGTTAGTGTGAATTTGTTTTTGTTGAGTTTGATGTCATTTTCTGAAAAGTTGATTTTTTCGGATACTTTGACCCTAACATTCCCAACACGATTTAATATTTTCAACGTCCCATTGGCCAGTTGAAAAACCAGATAATCCTTACTTCCTATCCTAAAATGTTGGGGTGCATTTAAAATAATGTCCTCTGCATTGGTGTATTTGAAACCATTTACAATGGCACCTTTATTATTATACATGAAAACTTTCTTGTTTTGAGTAACTATAAAGCGATAGTCTTTTTTTCCTTCGTAATCAAAAACCGCTAAAGGATTTAAATTACCACCTTCAAATGTTTTGGAAAAAGGAGCTACTTCCTTACCATTTCGGTCAATAATTAAAAACTGATTATCTGTGGTAAAGGCTAGCTGTAGTTTTCCATTCTTATATATATCTACCTGCTGAATTTTTCCTTGTATGGCCCCTTCTAATTGTTTTTTCCAAATTACTTTGCCTTTTGTTGATATTAAATACAAAACATTGTCTATGTCTTGAACGACAATTTCTTTTTTGTTCGTACGATGATTAGTAACGAATTGTGGGTTTGACGAGATATCTGCATTAAACTGTACATCAAAAAGGGCAATCACACCTTTTTCTGCGGTTGTATTGGAATTTTTTTTAATGAAATAACTGGTGTGGAGAAAATCTGTGTCCGCTATTAGCTGCGATCCGAAAAGGAAATCTGAGAAATTGGCCTCATCAATTTCCTTGGCCAATTCTGATAATCCTATTTTTTTAAGATTGTCTTGAAACCCTTTGTTATTTGCTAAAGAAAAGATGGTTGATTGTTCTGTTGTTAGAGCTTCGGCATTTTTAAAAAGAAACGTTTTATCAAAAGTATTGCCGCTTTTGTTCTGAGTTATTACCTTTTCTATTGTTTCAGAGTCTTGTGAAAAAACAAAAGTATCCTCTAGAATGGAGCTATACTTGGCTTCAAAATTCGTTATCAAGGGATTTAGGCAATTATTTAAAAAATCGGTTTTACCCAATTCAAAAATTTCTCCACCTTGAAATTCGATTGAATTTGTCCGGACATTTTTTAGATAATCGTTGATGTTGGCAGTTCCAAAGGTTTTAAGGAAAATTACTTCTTGAGAACCAATTTGAGCCATACCAATTTCTTCCACCGTATTTAATAGAGAGTCCAAGGTAGATTCGCTATTTAGATAACTCATTTGGTTTTTGGCAAACGACATATAGTTGTTGAAGGTGTATGATTTATACGAATCCACATTTGCTGGCACCAGTTGGGTTGTTGTATTGGAAAGGGGTTTTGTTCTTGAGAATAGCCCAATAAAATTTTTGGTGCTATCTCTTACGATAGTAATGCCGTCTAAGAGTATACTTTCCTCTTCAAGGTTTATGTCTAATGAAATCCAATCTGCATAGTTTGAAGTTTTTAGTTCTGAATTCACCCCTAGGATGGTTTTTAGCAGTTCATCACTCTCATTTAGGTTTATCCATATATGACTAAGTTTAGTTGCATTTGAAACGTCATATAATTTTTCTAGAGTGGTATTCGCTTTTGTTTGGTAAGCATTGTTGACTATATCTTCCAAAACAGTTTGCGAAGAGCTTAACAATTGTATTTGTTCTGTTGTGGAAGTGTAAAATGTATCCTCTCCAATTTGATATTTCTTGACCTCGTAGTTCTCGTAAATAAGTGATTCTTCTATTTTGTTCTGAACACTATCCAGATTTATAAACGGAATGGAGTCAGAAGAAACATAGGTAAAATCAAAAGTATTATTTTGTCCTTGTGAAATAGTCAAAAGTCCTTCTGATGATTCGTTTATATATTGGAGTGGTTTTAATCTCGAGGAAATCGTATTTATAAAAGCCAAAGATTTTAGCTTGGAAAAAATTTCATTGCCCTGTATCTCTTCAGTAAAGGAATCAAAATCATTTATTTTAAGAATTATACTGGCATTATTCGGAATAAACTTTAGTAGTGAAGTGTTCTGTTCTTTCTTTTTAGTGCAATTAAGTATCAAAAAAATGGCAAGCAAAAAAAGTAATTTAGCCTTCATAGAATTGCTTTTAGGCAAATTTATGCTTTTTATAATTTCAATGTAAGCTGGTGCGGCAGTAGCTTAAAACTTTTTCTATGATATTTAGTGATTCCAAATTTTTTAATAGCTTCCCTATGCTCTTTTGTTGGATATCCTTTATTTTTTTTCCAATTATACATAGGATACTCCTCATGCAATGCTTCCATATAGTCATCCCTGTACGTTTTTGCTAGAACAGATGCCGCGGCAATGCTCATATATTTAGAATCACCTTTTATTATACATTCATAAGGTATATCCTTATATGGGTTAAATCTATTGCCGTCCACAATTATAAATTTAGGAGCAGTGTTAAGTTGGGCGATAGACTTATGCATAGCTAGAAATGAAGCATTCAATATATTAATTTCATCAATCTCCTTAGGATATACATGGGCTACTCCAAATGATGTAGTTTCTGCCTCTATTATTGGTCGGAGGTAATATCTTTTATTCTCGGTAAGTAGTTTGGAATCAGTAAGAATGTCATTTTCAAAATTTTTAGAAAGCTGAACTGCTGCTGCAGTAACAGGTCCGGCAAGGCAACCTCTGCCAGCTTCGTCAGTACCTATTTCTTCATAAAATTTATAGTAATTTTTAAGCATTTCGTCTTTTTTGGATCTTGATTGAGTCTTAATGAAAATAGATTGCGTTAAAAATTTTAACAAAAATCAATAAATAGGCAAATTTTTAGTATTATTCGTAATTAATTTACATTTTTTAACATAATGCTCATTTGAGTTAAGAACAGTTTTGGATAAGTTAACAATTTTTATGACTTTTGAAGCAAGCTAATTCAAAAACTAATTCTATGAAACAGAAGTTTACATGGATGTTGACGCCTTTGTTGGTGTTTTTCATCTCCTTTTCCTATGCACAGGAAAAAACAGTTTCCGGTACTATTACAGATCAAAGCGGATTGCCCTTGCCGGGCGTTTCTGTTGTTGAGGTAGGTACTACAAACGGAACACAAACAGATTTTGATGGTAATTATACTATCAATATAGATGAAGGGAAAGTCTTACGATTTTCTTATTTAGGTCAAAGAACGGTCAATAGGACTGTTGGATCTTCCGATACCATTAACATTCAGATGGAAGAAGATGCAGAAGCATTGGAGGAAGTTGTTGTAACGGCATTGGGTATTTCAAAAGGGGTAAGAACACTTGGATACGGTACAGATGTTGTTAGTGGTGAAGATCTTACCAAAGCTAGGGAGAGCAACATAGTAAATTCCTTACAAGGTAAGGTTACAGGTGTGCAGATTACAAACTCTAGTGGTAACCTTGGTGGTTCTTCCAAAATTATTATTCGCGGGGTATCTTCCTTGTCCGGCAACAACAACCCATTATGGGTTGTGGACGGCGTTTTAATAAATGATGCTCAGACTGCGCCTAGCGATAATGATAGGATTACAGGTAACCGTGATTTCGCCAATGGTGCAGCAGCTATTAACCCGGATGATGTTGAGTCGATTAACGTTTTGAAAGGTGCAGCTGCAACCGCATTGTACGGTTCTAGGGCTGCCAGCGGTGCCATTATTGTAACTACAAAAAGAGGTAAAGCTGGAGCTGGAGCAACTGTTAATTTTAATTCTTCTATTAGATTCGAGAATTTATTCAGAACACCTGATTATCAGAATGAATACGCTTCTGGTTCTAACGGACAATATAATTCAGGTGGTGTAAGTGACTGGGGACCCCGTATAGCTGGTCAAATAGTGGAAAATTTACCTATTACTGGAGAACGAGGTGCTCTTACCGCCGTTCCTAATAATGGTATTGACAACTTTTTTAATACGGGAATCACTCGTATAAATAATTTCTCTATAGGAGATGCAGATGAGCGAATGGATTATAGACTAAGTGTAACCGCGCTAAATCAAACAGGTGTTTTACCTGGTTCAAGTTTAGATAGATATACTATAGGGCTCAACGCCGGTGTTCGTCATAACGAAAAATTAGAGTCCAGATTCAGTGTTAATTACACGTATTCCGAAACTAGAGGAACTGGTGCGGCTGGAGCAAATGATCCAAATATTGTTTCTTTAGCATCATTCAGTAGCGTTTTGGATCCAGCACTTTTCAATCCATGGATTGATGAAATAGGTAACCAGCAGAACGTAATTACATCAAATGATGGCTCAACCGCAAACAATTACCTGTGGTTACGTAATGAAAATAAGAATGATAGGGACGATGACCGTATCTTTGGTAATATCCAAACCACGTGGAAACCGTTCAACGGTTTTAGTCTTTTAGGGAGGGTTGGATTAGATCTTCAGGACGATAGGAGGCTGTTTACGAATAGAGTTGGAACTATAACGAGATTGCAGGGAGACTTTGATTCTGATAATATCAGAAGACGGGAATTAACTTCTGATATTATTGCATCCTACAATACAGATCTTTCACAAGATTTATCTTTGAGCGTTTTGGGTGGAATGCAGTATAATACCAGGATATTTGAAAGACAACAAATTCAAGGCGTGAATTTGTTGGTGCCAGAATTGTTTAGTCCGGCTAATGCCTCCCAAACAATTCCAATACGTGATTTTACTGAAAGAAGGCTCTTTGGTATTTATGGTTCCGCAGAACTGGGATACAAAAATTGGGCAACGTTGACGGTAACAGCAAGGAATGACTATTCTTCTACACTGCCGCCTGAAAACAACTCTTACTTTTATCCATCAGCGAGTTTAGCATTTGTTTTTTCGGATGCCTTTAATATCTCTAGTGATTTTTTCACCTTTGGAAAGCTTCGTGCTAGTTGGGCGCAAGTGGGTAATGATACAGATCCCTATCAGACCACTTTTAACTTTTTGCCGCAGAATACCGCTGACGGGCAATATAGCTTAGATCTTAATTTTCCATTTAATGGTTCTTTGGCTTACACAGCATCAACCAATATACCTTCGCCTAATTTGCTTCCCGAGGAGCAAACATCCTATGAATTTGGCTTGGATTTGAAATTTTTTAATGGAAGATTGGGTATAGATGCTTCGTATTTCAAGAATCAAAATGATAACCAAATCCTAAATGTTCCAATCCCTGAATCAACTGGTTTTGCAACTCAAACAAGAAATGTGGGAAGGGTGGATCAGACCGGTTTTGAGATTGCGTTGGAGGCTACTCCTATCATCGCAGGAGATTTTAGGTGGAATACAGCGCTTAATTTTTCACGTGTAGAATCAGAAGTAGTGTCGTTGACCGAAGGTGTGGATCGGGTAATTATAGCTTCTGGCTTTAGTAGTGTGCAAGTAGTAGCGGTTCCGGGCGAGGAATTTCAATTGTTCGCGTTTCCATACTTAAGGGATGAGGAAACCGGGAGGCCAATAATTGACCCGAATACAGGTAGGAGACAGGCTGGTGAAGCTACTACCTTAGGTTCCGTTCTACCGGATTGGACTGGAGGATGGGTGAATAACTTTAGTTACAAAGGTTTTAACGTATCCGCTACTATAGACGTTAGATGGGGCGGTGTCATGAAATCTTCTACAGTTGAGGATCTACAAACCCAGGGACTGGTTGCAGAAACGGCCATTAATAGAGAGGGAACTTTTATAGATAGGGAAGGTGTTTTAGTCACGGATAATGGTGTTATAGACAATAACGTTCCAGTTCAAAATGCTCAAGATTTTTGGACGTCGTTGGATGATAATAGTCTTGCAGAACCTTTCATTTTTGACGCAAGCTTTGTTAAGTTCAGGGAAGCCAGTATTTCTTATACATTTCCTACCGATTTGTTAGGAGATGGCTTTGTAAAAGGTCTAACGATTGGTGTTGAAGGTAGAAACTTAGCGTTATTATATTCTAAGGTTCCACATATTGATCCGGAATCCTCGTTATTTGGCTCTGGGGCGGATGGTTTTGGTATCGAAAGGGCGAGTATTCCTTCTACAAGAAGTATAGGTTTTAATGTAAGGTTAAGATTCTAATTTAAATTTTTAAAAAAAAGACATGAAAAAAATAAATTTAATACTATTTTCCATTGTATTTGTCCTTGGATCGTTACTGTCTTGTGATGATAAATTAGATATAAATACAGATCCATTTTCAGCAGCTACCGCTGATCCTAATGCCTTACTTCCGTTTGTTTTTATAGAATATTCGGCTAGGAAAGTTACCGAGTTAGGTACGAGAATA
>JBARUM010000178.1:0-15027 GCA_049645725.1 Maribacter sp. | reverse complement strand
GAATAAAGTCGTCAAAACTAAATATGATAAACTTTTACAATACAAAACAACTTATTCACGGTATTTCGTTTAGAATTTTTTTCAAGTATAATTTGATATTTAGTTAAGGAAATGTGTTTTTTTAATCTTCTTTTTAGTTATATTATATTTGTTAACTACACCCATTACATACTTGTAACAAGCAAATATCTTAATAGTTAAATAGATAAAAAGTGAAAAAAAGACAATTTATAAAGCAATTGGGCGGTGCGGTCTTGGCAACTCCTTTTTTGCCGCTTAACCTAAACGCCTCAGAAGCCGTAATAAGTTTGCCATACCCCAACGAAGAGGATAAATTTTGGGAACGTATTCGACAAGATTATGCTCTGAAACCGGACTACATCAATTTAGAGAACGGCTACTATAATTTTGTTCCTAAACCAACTTTGCTAAAGTATATTGATCATCTTAAGATGGTTAATTACGAAGCTTCTTATTATATGAGAACAGTGCAATGGGAAAATAAGGCAGCGGTTAGGGACCGTCTGGCAAAATTAGTTGGTAGCTCACCCGAGGAGTTGGTTCTTACAAGGAATGCCACAGAATCCTTGGATTTGGTCATTGGCGGTTACCCTTGGCAAAAAGGAGATGAAGCTATTTACGCGCATCAGGACTATGGGGCTATGCAAGATCACTTTGAACTGATGGTAAAGAAATACGGCATTGTTACCAAAGTAGTATCTATTCCTAATCATCCTAAATCTGACGATGAAATAATTAAGCTTTATGAATCTCAAATAACGCCAAACACTAGATTAATGATGGTTTGTCATATGGTAAACATTACGGGCCATATATTACCCATAAAAAAGATTTGCGAAATGGCACATAGTCATGGCGTTGAAGTTATAGTAGATGGTGCTCATTGTGTGGGCCATATAAATGTGGATATAAACGAAATGGGGTGTGATTATTATGGTAGTAGTCTACATAAATGGTTAAGTGTTCCCTTGGGATCCGGAATGCTGCATGTAAACAAAAAGCATATCAAGAAAGTATGGCCGTTATTCGCAGATTATAGTGATGCTACAGATAGCATCCAACGATTAAATCACACGGGGACCATACCTGTGCACACTGATCTTGCGGTCGCGGACGCCGTTGACTATTTGGAAATTATTGGTCTTGAGCGTAAAGAAAATAGAATGCGTTACCTTCAAAAATACTGGAGTGATGCTCTTAGACCGGTTAACCATATAGTAGTAAATACACCAATAGAATCTCATCGAAGCTGTGGCATAGCCAATGTTGGGATTTCTCATATGAAACCTAAGGATTTGGCTAAAACATTATTGGATGAATTTGGAATATTTACCGTTGCCATTGATCATTTTAATGTACAGGGATGTAGAATTACACCGAACGTATACACCACTAAAAAGGAGTTGGATGTTTTTATTGATGCCATGAAAACTTTGGCTAAAAGAGTTTAAAACAAGTCGCTAGATTTCTTTGATGCCGTTAAAGGTTCTAAAATAGGACATGGTTTATGATGGTCATGTTTTTATTTCATGTAATCCAACAACTTCTGGGGCCCGTCCAAAAGAATACGTACAACACGTAATGTCCCGTCCTCTGTGGTGGCTATTTGCCATTTAATCAGCGATATTTTTCCGTTTTCGATTTCAATCCCGGTAATACTTCTCGGGTGAACACAACTACCATCATTAAAAAAAGGAATATCACCCGGTTCGGGAAATCTTGGTCTATGGGTATGCCCAACAACCGTAATTTTAAGATTATTCTTAAGTATCCATCGCTTAATACGGCGTTCTACTTTTATAAGCTCTGTATAGTTTTTGGCAGGGCTGGTAGGGTCTGCAATACCCCAAACCTGTAACGGTTTCCACAGAACCCGAACCAAAAATCTGCCTATCCGCCAGAAGGTATAGTTCCACCAATCCGCTTGGTGGCCGTGGGTCAAAAATATTTCTTGATCCGTTTTAGTATGCTTTAAAACAACGGCCTCATTATACTTTATGCCTTCAAAAAGTTCTTTATCCTTATCGTCTATGGGTTCAAAATAACTGGACAAGTGTTCTTTAACATAGTTTTCGTCCTTATAGACCATGTCATGATTACCCCAAATCATGTGTAATCTATTTTCCAGATGATATTGTCGCAGAAGTTTAAAAACGTTTTTATGTGCCTCAAAAATAGATTCAAAATAAATATTCTCCCATAACTCATCACCGTCACCTAGTTCGCAATACTGAAACCCTTCGTTGTAATAGTATTTTAAGGCGTGAAAATAGATATTCCTATTTTTTGCAAAGTCATCCGCAAAACTATTATCCCCACGGTGACAATCACTGAAAAGAATAAACTTTGAGTTGTCATCAAAAGGAATGATTTTGGCATTATTATATGCTCGTGATAGTCTATTGGTAGAGGACATTCTGGAAATTTATATAAATATCCGAAAAAGAGTCTAGCCTACTGTGGAAACTTTTAACAAAAAACTACGTTTAGTTTTGTAATTTTATTTGGTTTTAGTAGACATAGTAAGGTATGATGAAAGGTAAAGATAAATTAATGCCGATAAAACCTCTTATTAGTTTTGATAAACTCTTAAGACATTACGATGCGTTAATAAACGATAAAGATGAGGTGTTGGCCAAACGTGCCAAAGAGATACTTAGAGCTCAAGAGCCTTATCCAGAGCTTAGGGAAGGCTTTCAAGATATTACCTTGTTAGAAACCTATAAAGATGTTATTAGTCTTATCCTGCAGGATAGTTTCCCGCCTATACTCAGTGAAAATGAAATAAAGGCAGCTTCATTACCTTATTATGACGTCTTCTTTAATACTTCCAATAGATTTCAAAAAATAATTAATGCTGCCGGTCCAGGATTTGAGCCTACCATAAGAAATCAAGAAGAAGGTATAGATTATATAATGGGCTGTATTGTTATCCTTAATTTTTATTACGGATATAAATTGGACTTTAGTAGACCCTTCTTTTATGATATTCCAGATGCCAACGGTGTTATGCACCATTATCGAATTCTGTACAACGCCGATTTTTTAGATTTACAACCAACTGAAAAATCAAAGGAGATTACCCAAGATGATGTTGATCAGCTATTAGAAAATCCCGACGATATAAAACTATGGATGGAAAAAATTCCGCCAGAGAGTTTTATATCAAGAGGTTTTGTTATTTCAAATATGTTCGATGTTACAGCTGAACATTCTATATCGGAGATTAAGTCAGAGTTGATTGCAAGTGATAAAAGAGGTAGTGATAACTTTATGACCGACCTTCAGGAGACCTTTCGTTCATTCTTTAGACTACCTGATATTAAGGTTGGCTTCGTAACCTATAACCCCAACGAAAATAAGTTTGAACCTGTTTACGGTAAAGGGATATCCAGTTTTATTTTAAATGGAAAGGACTCACAGGTATGTAGTGACGCTCTTTGTCAATATTCATATAATAAAATACTTAAGGAGAACACCTATTTTTCCATTGCCGACGTTGATAAATACGATGAAAAATCCGGGGGCATGGACCCTTATAGGACTTTAAAGAGTCAAGGAATAAAGAGCGCTATTTTCGCTCCAATCGCTTTTGAAGGTTCATTATTGGGTGTTTTAGAAATTGCATCAGAAAAGAAGAATGTGCTCAATGGCGTAAATGCCAAGAAATTGGACGATGTAATGCCTTTCATTGTATCTGCGGTGGTCAGATCTAAAGTGGAGGAAGAAAACCTTATTGATGCCATCATACAAAATGAGTGTACTTCAGTACATTCTTCAGTCTATTGGAGATTTCAGGAAGAGGCGAAACAGTTTATCAAGGACCAATTGGAAGGTAGACAACCTTCCTTTAAGGAAATAGTCTTTAAAGATGTACATCCTTTGTACGGCCAGATAGACATTAAGGATTCCTCCAAGGCACGTAATAATGCAATACAACGAGATTTGATGATTCAGCTCTCGGAAATTAGTGGAGTATTGGAAAAGGCGTTTAAAAATAATCAACTACCTATTTATGAGGAGTTAATGTTTCGTGTAGGCAATCATTTAGATAGTATTAAAGAGATGTTATATACGAACAGTGAGCAGTCTATTTTTGACTTTGTCAAAGAAGAAATTGCTCCTGTGTTTTCGTATTTAAAAAAATCGGATCAGGAAATACAAAAGCATATCCTTGCATATGAGTCTAAGATAGATATGGGTACCGAATCCTATTATGATCATAGGAAGAATTACGATGAAAGCGTTATGCTGATCAACAAGGAACTGGCCTCAGTAATTGATAAAAAACAAGAAGAGGCCCAAGCTATGTTCCCCCATTATTTTGAGCGATACAAAACAGATGGTGTAGAACACAATATGTACATCAGTGGTTCTATCTCTGGAGGGCAAGAATTTAACCCTATGTATCTTAATAATTTAAGACTTTGGCAACTACAGGTTATGTGTGATATGGAGAATACACATTATGCACTAAAACCTAAGCTCCCTGTTCAGTTAGATGCTACTTCACTTATCCTAGTATACAATACATCATTGTCCATTAGATTCCGAATGGATGAAAAGCAGTTTGATGTGGACGGTACCTATAATGCGAGGTACGAGGTCATTAAAAAACGAATAGACAAATCATTCATCAAAGGCACGGATGAACGTTTGACTCAAACCGGTAAAATGGCAATAGTTTACTCTCAGAAAAAAGATGAGCTGGAATATTTGCGTTACATTAAGTTCCTCAAATCTAAAGGCTATTTTACGGATAACATAGAAATAGTTGAGTTAGAAGGTTTGCAAGGTGTTTCCGGGTTAAAAGCTATTAGGGCAGAAATTCTATATAAAATAGATGAAAAACCTGATAAGACTTATACCTATGAAGATCTCATGCAGACACTAAATGAATAGGTAGGCTTTATTGCATAAGCTCCATTGCTCTTTCAGGGCCATAAAACTTGAAAGAAATGGCAAATGCGATTACAGAGATAATCATACCAATCATAAAGATGGTATAGGTCCATCGCAATAGTTTGTATTTTCTGTTTAGTACTAATCCTAAAAAATAAAGATCTTTGGTCAGTGAAGAATAGATGTATTCTTTGTCCTTAACCAGTTCATTTATAGCCCATTCGTACTCATCCAATTTCATTTTATGGAAATTTCCGAAAAACAATAAGTTTACCTTTTTTTCTTCTACATCCTTTTTGGAAAATTCTCCACTCGTAACGTTGGGCCGTGTGGCTAAAACCGCCAACACCATGGATATAACACTAAAAATTACGAAAATAACCGTAGGATAAATCAAATAGGTGTTAGAAGGGTTATCAAGCTTGGGAATAAGGTTAGAGAGCGCCAGAGAAATTATGATAGCATTTACGGATAGTAAAATATTCGCTTTAGTGTCGGCTATATCACTTAGGGTAATATGATTTTTTAAAGTAACTCGGAACAAGGTTTGTATGCCGCGATCAGGGCTTTCACTTTTGTATTTAGCTTTTAACGCTTCTTTTTTGGCAATTTCTTTTTCAGATTTTTTATCCTTGATTAATCGCCTTAAATTCTTGTCTTTTCCAGATTGCCAATTTTCTTTGGCATAATCTGTGTAAAAGCGGTGTTCCGTACGGAACATTTTAATATTAGCATCTAACCATTCCTTATGACTATAATCGGCAATTCCTAAGAGTTTTAACTCCTCCCTAAGTAAGTCAGAAGTCTCTAAATAGCTTTTTTGTGCAAAATGAGAGGAATCAGCATCCCTTAAAATTTCTTCAAGAATGGTTTTAGGCTCAGCGTACCTAACGGTTGCCATAATACATTCGGCTACCTTAGTCATCATTTTAGGGTCATAACCTTCATTTGTCAAAAATTCCTCGGCAATTTTACAACTTCTTTCCTCATGCTTTTCAGTTCCCTTAGTATAACCCGTATCATGAAGCCATGCCGCTAGTTCCAATACTTCTTTTTCCTGTTCGGATAGGGCACATGAGTTAAATAATTCTTTAGTACTTTTAACTACACGCTGTGTATGCCTTAAATTATGATATAAGTAATTAGGGTTGAGTTTGTTGGATAATAATTCTACAACAAAATTTTCAGTTTTCTCTAGGATATCCGACATGTATAGAGCATTAGAATTACCCAAATTACGAAAATTTAGACGTTGCTACATGGATATGAAAAAATATTACGCTTATATACTACTACTTCTTTTAATTACAGGATGTGCTACATACAAAACTAAATACGCAGATCAAAAAGATTCAAAGGATATAAACCTTGAGAAAGAGATTTCACATACATTTTATCTTATTGGAGACGCTGGCCTTTCTCCTATTGGAGGAATGAATCCCGCTCTTAAAATTTTTAAGGACAAACTGGATGGCGCTACTGAAAATAGTACTGCTATATTTCTGGGAGATAATATATACCCAGCTGGTCTACCGGACCCACAGGACTCTACTATCGCCTACAGGGAGGCTAAAAGCCATTTGGATGCCCAATTAAGAACATTGGAAAACTTTAAAGGCCAACCACTTTTTATACCCGGTAATCACGATTGGTATACAGAAGGTCTTGTTGGGTTGGAAAGAGAGGAAAAGTATATCCAAAAAATGCTGGGTGATAAAGATGTGTTTCTTCCAAATAACGGATGTCCCATTGACATTGTTGAAGTTAGTGAGGAGGTGGCAATCATAGTTTTAGATACTGAATGGTACCTTACCAATTGGGACAAGAGACCAGATATTAATGATAAATGCGAAATCAAAAGTAGAGAAAAATTCTTTTTAGAATTAGAAGATGCTATCAAGGATAATAGGGAACGCACTACAATAATTGCAATGCATCACCCCATGACAAGTTATGGACCACATGGAGGGCAATTTTCTTTTAAAAAGCAGTTTTACCCTAAAAAACTACCTGTTCCTGTTCCTATTTTGGGCACTTTTATCAATGTTTTAAGAAGAACATCTGGAGCTTCTGTTGAAGATTTGCAGAATAAAAGGTATAGATCTTTGGTCGATAGAATAACGACCTTGGCCCAGTATTCAGAAAAGGTAATTTTTACTTCTGGTCATGAGCATACGTTGCAGTATATCGTAGAAAATAATACCCCTCAAATAGTAAGTGGTTCTGGTGCTAAAAAAGGAACGACCCGATTGTTGAATGGGTCCAGATTTTCAACAGGTAGAATGGGTTATGCTACTTTGGAAGTATATAAAGATGGTTCATCTCGAGTAAGATATTATGGAGTTGATGCTGCAGAAAAAGAAGAATTTCTATTTACTTCGGCGGTATTACCTCCAGATGAGCCAGAATGGGAATTGGACTATCCGGATACCTTTCCAAAAAATATAAAGGCATCCGTTTATAGCAATGAAGAGATAGATAAAAGTAAGTTCTTTAAATCTATATGGGGAGAACGCTACAGGAAATATTATGGTACTAAGGTAAGTGCTCCCACTGTGCGTTTAGATACCTTGTATGGAGGACTTACACCAGTAAAAAAAGGAGGGGGACATCAATCCAAATCCTTGCGGCTAAGAGATAAAGACGGAAAGGAGTACGTTATGCGCGCCCTTAGAAAAAGTGCTGAGCTTTATTTGCAATCTATGGTTTTTCAAGACAACTATCTTCTTGATGATTTAAAAGAAACCTATACGCAAGAGCTCTTAGAAGATTTTTATACGGGCTCTCATCCTTATGCCCCTTTTACTATCGGAAAACTATCAGATGCTGTAGGAATATACCATACCAACCCCATTTTATACTACATACCAAAACAAAGTGCTTTGGGTAGTTTTAATGATATTTTTGGGGATGAACTCTATATGATAGAAGAACATGCGGGCGATGGGCACGGAGAATTGGAAAGTTTCGGGTTTTCTAATGAGCTTAAAAGTACAGATGCCATGTTGGAAGATTTAAGAGATGATGAAAAGTATGCCGTAGATAAGAATGCCTATATAAGAGCCCGTCTTTTTGATATGGTCATAGGAGATTGGGACAGGCATGTGGACCAATGGCGATGGGCCGAATTTAAAGAAAAAAAGAAAATTATTTATAGACCAGTACCAAGGGATAGAGATCAAGCTTTTTCCAAGATGGGAGATGGTGCACTTATGAAGATAGCCACTAGGATAATACCTGGTCTTCGTTTAATGGAAGGTTTTAATGAAGAAATTAGAAGTGTAAAGGGCTTTAATTCTTCACCTAAGACCTATGTTCTAGATCTTGCCATCCTGGCAGAGACAACAAAAGATGAGTGGCGAGAACAAGCAAGGTATTTACAGGAAAATTTATCGGATAAAGCGATTGATGAAGCATTTATGGCTTTCCCTGAGGAGGTAAGAGATGAAACGGTTTCTAGAATTAAGGAAATTCTTAAATCAAGATTGTCACAAATTGTTGAAACCTCTGATGCCTATTATGGTATTTTGAATAAATATGCCGTAGTAACAGGAACGGATAAGGATGACTGGTTTGAAATTAATAGATTGGATAAGAATCAAACGGAAATTAAGATTTTTAGAAATATTGGCGGAAAAAAGAAAAAACAGTTTTTCGATAAAATTTTTAGCTCGTCCAATACTAAAGAAATATGGGTCTATGGTCTGGATGATGATGATATTTTTGAGGCTAGTAATACTGGAAATGTGTCTGGAATAAAGGTGCGTATAATAGGCGGTCAGAATAATGATGTTTATGATATAAAAAATGGGAAAGGAATTGCTATTTATGATTATAAAAGCAAACCAAACACGCTAAAAGAGATAAGTGGTGCTAAAGTTAAATTAACGGACGATTACAACGTAAATACATACAGACCTTTGAACATACGTAGTAGTACAAACCAGGTATTACCTACCATTGGTTTTAATCCGGATGACGGTTTTAAAGTAGGCTTTTCGGATACGTTCACCTATAATGGTTTTCGCCAAAACCCTTTTACGCAACAACATACCCTAAGCGCTTCTTATTTTTTTGCCACTAGCGGGATAGATATAGGTTATATAGGTGAGTTTGCAGAGTTATTTGAAAACTGGAATTTAGAATTAAAAGCGAGGTACACTACACCAAACTTTGCCATCAACTTCTTTGGTTTTGGAAATAATAGCGAGAATTTGGATGATGACCTAGATTTGGATTTCAACAGGGTCAGAATTCGAAATCTAGAATTTTCACCTTCCTTGGTCTGGCGTGGTCATTTAGGAGCCAAGTTTAGAGCCGGATTTTCCTTTGAATCTATAGAAGTCGAGGAAACGGCAGACCGTTTTATAAACACCTTTTATCAACAGAACGGGGAAGAAACACAAAATGATTTTGTAGGAGTACATGCTGAATATACCTATGAAAATAAGGATAATGCTGGTTTCCCAACTATGGGAATGGCAACTTCTGTGAAGGTTGGTTTTAAAGATAATATTAGTATTGAAGGGAGAAATTTTGGTTATGTGATACCCAGTATTTCTTTTGACTATAAACTAATACCAAATGGACGGTTGGTATTGGCCACCAAATGGAAAGGGCATTTTAATATAGGTAATGGCTATGAGTTTTACCAAGGCGCCAGTATTGGAGGTACAGACGGACTTCGAGGATTCAGAAATCAGCGATTCACCGGTAAAACGGCATACTATCAAAATACTGATATTAGATTTAGTCTACGAAAAATGCGTACGAGAATACTACCAACATCATTGGGTATGTTTGCAGGCTATGATTATGGAAGGGTTTGGTTCCCAAATAGCAGTTCTAACAGGTGGCATACTTCTTACGGCGGAGGTTTTTTCTTAAACGGGTCGGATATTCTATCAATTAATCTTGCGATTTTTAATAGCGATGATGGGCCAAGATTTACTTTTGGATTGGGCTTTGGTTTTTAAAGAGAGTTATTTCAAAACATAGTTCATATGAGAAGAGCTTAATCTTCCAATATGTAGCTATAAAGATTTCCTCCTTGGCCATGCGAAACTTCATCAGAAATAAGAAGGGTGGTATCATTTAAAAAACAGAGGGACTCTAATTGACTTCTTGCTCCTAAATCTATTTCTACCATCGTTAATTTGGAGAAGTCGTTCCATTCAAAATTGGTTATGACGAAAAGTTTCCCGTAACTGAGCAATACAATTTTTTTACCATTGGGAGCTATATCCATTGCTGTAATCTGGCAAGTTTTCCAATCATCACAAATTTGTATGCTTCCAATCAATTTTGCCTCATATTTACCCTTAGAATCGGGTAGTTTATAGACCAAAGCTTCGCCATTAAATGGATCGGAGCGGTTTTTAGTTACAATATAAAGACTAGTGTCTTGATGTAGCAGCGCCTCCGCATCATAAAAGCGCTTGGAATCTATTGGAGGAAATTCTTTTTGCTCGGGGTAATGAAATTCAATTTTTTCTGCATCAATTTTATCTCCGGGCTCTGTTTCGGGGTTTGGGATTTTATAAATAACTAAATCCTTTCGTTCATTATTATTATTGCCAATATCGGCAATGTAGACATTTCCTTTTTCATCCTTGGTCAAATCTTCCCAATCGTTGTTTTTGGCATTTTTCACCTTAAAGGATTTAAGCATTTTTCCTTTAAAATCTACCTTGTATATTTCGTCTTTATTACCATTGTCCTCAATGACCCAGACCGTGGAATCTTTAAATGTTACAATTCCAGAATTTTCTTCTAAATTATCTGGCAAGTCAGCAATATATATTAATTGGCCGTAGTTGTTACATCCAACAAGAAGACAGCCGATCACCCAGTAAAGACCTAGTTTAATCCTCATAATCATATTTTAAGGGTAAGTATATCTCGGTCGTCCATTTTAGTTCATTGCCACCCAACATAGGATTATCGAAGAAAAATTCTATTGGTTTTTTCTCTACGTTAATACCATTTAAACTGGAGTATTCAAGTAAAGCAAACCAGGCTCTATCCGATATTTGGTAGTTACCATGAAATATTGCTTTTAACCCATTTCTAGGCTCATTCTTTTTAAATTTTATTATTTCATGATAAGGTAAAGAATCAACTTCTTCAATAGGAAACATAAAACGATAACTAATGGAATCTTTCTCAATATCCCATGATGTTACTTCTAAGCTTGGCTGAGCCAGAATAGCGATCTCATTATCATTTAACCACCCTGCGACTTCCGAATTCTTGGAAATCATAGTTGTGGCCTTTTGTGATAATGTACATTCTGTTTCCACATAGGCGTAAAAACCTTCTGGAATTTCGTCTATCCCTGCTATTTCTACAGTAAATTTCTTTAGATGTAAATCTAGGTTTTTGTTGAAATCCGTAAGCTTGGAAAGTGCTATGTATTTTAAAGGAGGGTCACTAAAGAGGTTCTTAATTCTGGTGGCTATACTATGTCTTCTATCATTGACCCTAACGATAACCGCCGTAATGGAATCATTTCTACTGTTAAATTCCCAATTGAATTGCAGTAAACTATCCTGTAGTTTAAAATCCTGCTGAATATTCTGGAAAGGTGTTTTTCTTTCTTTTAAAAGAGTAAGTCCATTTTCGGCATTCGCCCCCCAACCTTCTACACTTTTGTAAAGGGTTCCTGGAGATGCTTTTTTTGTAAACCGTATTTGATAGTCGTATGGTTTAATAAATAGGTACCAACTGAGAACCATACCTATAAGAAATACGCTCCCTAGAATAATTTTACTTCCTAATCTCATGAGTTTAAAGGGAAGCCGTAGCAGATTTATTCTCCATATTCAATTTATCAATTACAAATTTACCCAAACTGCGACCTTGGGCAACACCAATTTCCACTGCGGAACGGTAATGAATTCCGCCGTACATTCTGCTAATTGCAGCTTCGTCAGCAGCATCGTTGAAAGATGCAAAACTCCTTTCCGGTAGCCCAAAAGGAACTTCTGTATCATCATCAAATGAAAAATCTTCTCCAAAAATAGAAGTGAGCGCTATTGCAGCCGCACCAGAAACTACACTATGTCCACTTGTATATTCAGGGAAAGGGGGAGTCTGTAAAATAGGCTTCCAATTTTCATCCATATGTTGATTTATCAATGTTTCTGGACGTATTAAGTTGCTTCTATACTTTTCATCCCAACAACTTATAAAAGCATCGGCGATAGCAATAGAGGTTTTAGTGTGAGCGTATATAGTATCGTCAAAATCATACCCGGCCTTTTTTGAAGCTATTTTTGTAATACCCATCCAATGGGCACCTGGTGTAATTTTTTTGGTAGCGAACATTAAATGCCCTCGGGTTACGGAAACATAAGGATTACAGTCCCAAAACTGAGCTATTTGAATTTCCTCCGAGTTATCCCCTGAACTGGTTATTTCGTTACTTATGTCGTAGACTTCTTTTAGCTCTTTGTAAAAATTAGAACTTTCTTCCATGGAAAATGGCGGTGGCGGTAATGGTTTAAACTGAGCAGCAGAATCAATGGCAAAAGGCCTAATTTTATTCCAATGTGGTTCTATGCCATCCATATAGGCGGGCGGGGTTGGTTGCCATCTAAATGGGTCATCTGTATTAACGGTGAACTTTGGCATAGTTCGGGTTTGGTTATAATTGTCGTTAGACATCCACTGTACAATACGTTGGGCAACATCCAATCCATAGGTTTTTGAATCTTCAAACTGTTTTTCATTTATGACAGACCAGTTGTTGTACATACTATCTCTCAACATAATAAGCCTATCTTCTGAGAAAATAAGTTGTTTACTAACTTCAAGATGCGCTATAATGGCGGCAAGTTGCGGATTGATGTTTTTTGTAGAATCCAATACGGGTATTTTTTCCAATCCAGGTATTTTTCCGACCAGTGAATTATATTTTGAATTGGAATGCGAAATAATTTCATAGGCGGCTATGTTGGGATATGCAAAAATTCTGCTTGCCACCGGTGGCGAAAAAATATCATGTATCATTATCTCCGTCATCTTGTCCATTATCTTGTAATAAGCATCAGGATTTACGGAAATTGGTTTGGCCTCTTTTTGGCAACTCCCTAAAATAAGGATAAGCAAGCCAAAAATCAGATGATTCTTAAAATTCATAAAGCTCTGCATCATTATCGTTTATAGTAACTAAAAGAAATTTCTCATTTTTAAAAGTAATTAAACTGAAATCTCGAATAGCTTTTTGAGTAAAATTTAAACCGATTTCAGACCCTAAAAGTACCTTATTTTCGTCTTTTATCAAAGCTCCTTCAAAACCGTCAAAACGACCATGATAGGGAATTACACCAAAATAATTACCGCCAACTAAAGCCTCTTTTTTCCCATCTCCATCATAATCATGTACTAAAAAAGCGTTTATAGGGGATACCTGCAAACTAGTATTAAAGGGCTGAAATGTAAACTTCCCATTTTCATTTTTAAGATACCCGGATGAAAGTTCGTGAACCTCAAAAGCAGTTCCCTTATCAAGTATTTTTTTATCTATGACTTCGGTTAAGGTTTTACCGGCAAAATCTTTGTAAACTGGAAACTTTTTTTTGGTCAACGAAACCAACTGACTGGATAGCGCATCTAAGTCCGCAACGGGATAATATTCCTTGTCTTTTTCTATTGCCAAAACAGTTTCGGTCTGACCATTTCCATCAAAATCACCATAGTACATGATTAGAGGGTATTTGGGAGTGGCATTAAATTTGGTATTTAGACCCCAATTACCCAAAAGATAGTCTAAATCACCATCACCATCTATATCAAAAGGTGCTATGGACTGCCAAAGTCCGTTTAGCTTTTGCTGTAATAGGGTATTGGTAACATCTTTAAAATTACCATTCTCGTTTTTAAGAAATTTCGGGGACATCCATTCTCCAACTATAATAAGGTCTAGAAGCCCATCTGAATTAAAATCGGTAAAAATGGCATCCGTTACGATACCAGCTTCCTCCAAATCAGGAACTTTCTGTATTTCAAATTTTCCCTTATTGTTTTTAAAAATATAGGATGGGTTTATACTGCCAAAATCAATAGAAGTAGAACCGTTCCCAATAAAAATATCAGGATAACTATCGTTATTGTAATCTCCTATAGCAAGCGCCGAACTATTAGAAAAATTGGAAGGAAATTCTTTTTTCTCCCAATCATTATCCTTAGGACTGTACAATCTATCTGAAAGAGCATTGGTTTTACCTTTAAATTGCCCACCTCCGGTTATAACTAATAAATCCTGTTTTCCATCTTTATTAAAATCGGTAATGGAAGCTCTTATATCTTCATATATGATTTCTGAATCAAACAATGAAGAATCCTTTTTTATGAAAGTAGAATCTGTTTGGTAGAATATCTGAGATTTTACCCTTGAAGACCCTCCAAAATAAATATCATCTTTTCCATCTTGATTTAAATCTCCTACGGACACTGCGGGCCCTCTATCTGTTACCTTATACGGAATTAATTTCTGCAAATCAAAATCGATAAATGAATTTTCCTCATGCTTAAAATCTATTCCAAGGTTGTCTTTTACTTTAGTGAAAAGAGGTGTTGAATGCATTAAGTTCGTCCGATGGGAATTAACTTTATTCTCATCATAATTTATGTTTAAGGTCTGATTAGCATCAATATTTTTAACTATTTGAACTTTTTGGTTTGGCCATGTTATCTGTATAGAATCTATTTTATTGATTTTTTCTAAGCCAAAATGTAGCAATGGTTCCGAGGAAGATTGGAACCCTCTCACCGTATATAATTCTTTAGTCTGAAGTGTATTACCAATATACAAGTTTACTTTGGCTCCTATGGCAAAAGTGTTTTTTGTCTTATAGAGAAGCTTTATTTTTAAAAAATTATTGTCACCATTAATTTTATTCTGATAAATGGTTGGGGCAGCGTTCAGATTATTCGTGACTATATCTAAATCGCCATCATTATCCAAATCTCCATAGGCAGCTCCGTTGGATGCATTGGCTTCATTACTCATCCATTTTCCGGACATGTCCTTAAATTTCAGGTCTTTCCCGCCTTTAAAAATGGTATTGTGTACATAACCTTTGGGCATAAGATTCAAGG
>JBARUM010000177.1:0-4675 GCA_049645725.1 Maribacter sp. | reverse complement strand
ATCCGTTACAAGAGCCATTACGTAGGTGGCCCCATAAAGTTCAAACGGATTCAAACCTGCTTCTACGGGAAATTCATGACCATTCTTACGGATGCCATACAGATCGCTTCCATGACCCATTTGGCGTTTTTCGCTCTTTTCAATAAAATTCTCCACATGGGCATCATGGTTGTGTCGGTACCTTTTGGGGATAAGGGTATCTAACGGTTTTCCCATAAGTTCATCCTTTTCATATCCGAACATTTCCTCCGCTGAGGTATTGGTCGCTACGATTGCTTGTTCCGTGTTTACAACAATGATTCCTTCTGAAACCCCTTCTGAAAGTAGATTAAAAATATTACTGTTTTTCTGGAAAACTCGCATGAATCAAATATAAAGATTCCACACTGATTTTTATCATAGAAATTTTACTATGGGTATGCTATTTTTAAAGAGGTAGAAATAAAACTCGTAAAAATGAAAAACACACCTAAAACCATGAACGAACTCTATGAGAACTTGGGCAAATTGTTCTATGCCGTTGCCATTAGTGATGGTAGTGTACATGCTAAGGAATGGGATAAAGTAAAGGAAATTGTAAAGAAAGATTGGCTAGACGTAGATGATTTTAAGGACCGTTACGGTACGGATGCCGCGAACCAGATAGAAATTGTTTTTGACGGACTTATGGAGTACGGTCAAAGTAGTGAAGAATGTTTTGATGAATTCAAGGGTTTTTACAAAGAACACCCACACGCTTTTTCAGCCGAAATTAAATTATTAACTAAGAAGACGGCCGGTGCCATTGCCAATTCTTTTGCAGGCAAGAACAAGTCTGAACTGGTAATCTTGGCCAAGATTGAATTGCTTTTAAAATAAGTAATACTTTTGTTATTTAAGCATCGTTATTGACCTTTTATTTTAGACCTTAAACGTAAGAACGGGCAGATTGGCATGGTTTGCCACATCCTCGCCTATACTTCTGCTCCCTAGCAGAAAATGGGAAATAGGTTTTTTGCCTCGCGTGGGTATGGCCAGTATATCAAAACCACCCTTTTTGGAATAGTTCATTAGTCCTTGTTCTACATTATAATCATTGTAGATGACAACCTCTTTTTCTTTGTTACCTGCTTTATAAAAGAACTTTGAGATACGTTCTTCCATTTCAGTAGTACTCCTAAAGCTATCGTACGGGGTATTGATATAAATCAGTTTTAACTTGGCGGAAAAACTGGCTGAGAAGGCACTAACATTTTTAAAGGCTAAAATCGTATCATCTGTAAAATCACAGGCAAATAAGATATTTTTAATCTTAAAATCTTGATTTTGCTCTTTTACTACAAGGACAGGAACATCAGAAGTCCGTACCACTTTTTCGGTGTTGGAGCCAACAAAGATTTGACTTATTCCGCTCGTTCCGTGTGAGCCCATAACAATCAAATCAATATGTTGCTCTTGGGCCACCTTATTCAACTCTTTGAATATCTTATAGTTCTGCACAATTTGTTTTATTTTAATACCCTTTAAATACGGCTTATCCAAAAAAGGCTTAAATCGCTTTCTGGCAAGTTCCATATAGTATTTGGCCTCCTCATATTCCTGTGTCTCATCTTTGGTAAGTACAGCTTCTGAAAGGCCCAGCATATGTAATACAACAATTTCGGCCTGTTGTTGTTTGGCCATTATTGCAGCAACCTCCAAAGCATATGCAGAGGTCTCTGAGAAATCTACAGGAACCATTATTTTTTTCATGTTAAATGGCTTTTTTTATTTCTACCATATTTTTCCTTGCGTTTTCGCAACTGTCGTTCTAAATCGCTTATGGTTTCCGCAGCTGCCTTTTCAAAATTATCTTCGGTGGATTTGGCAAAAATCCGCGGACCAGGAGCGTTTAGTTGTATTTCACAGATTTTATCCTTTCCATCGTTGCCTTGTCCTAGTTTGAAAAAAACATCGGCACGGATTACAAATTGATATTTATGCGCCAATTTTTGAAGGTTACGAGTTACAATTTCGCTCAACGATTCGCTTTCCGGCATCCGTATATATTGCATATTTATTGTCATAATGAGGTCCGTTTTTGTTACTGTTCAAAAGTATACATGGCATTCTTTTCATAAAATGACTTATGTCATTTCAGGAGTCACATTTAATTAGAAATTTTATCAGTAAATCAAAAAAGAACATATCATGGCACTTAATTTTAATCAATATGCAACAGAAGGCCATACCTTTTTGAAGGACTATGCCAAAGAAATGAATATGCCCAATGATCGTGATAAGGCGGGACGGATTTTTACCGCGATAATGCATGCCCTCAGGGATATTATTCCACCAGAAGAATCGTTACAGTTCATTGCCCAACTACCCATGTTCTTGAAAGCGGTTTATGTAAATGGTTGGAACATCAAAAAGAAAAAGCCCAAAGTGAAGAAAATGGCCGAGTTTTTGGAGTTGGTCCGGGCTCATGATTGGCCGGCCGAGATAAACGATTTTGAATACAGTGACGAGGTTGCGGAACGGTACGTGGACACCACTTTTATTTACCTCCGAAAATATGTTTCGCTAGGCGAAATGGAGGACATTAGAGACGGTTTGCCCAAAGAACTAAAATCTATGATTTACTCAAATCTGATGTTTTAGGAGGGTATCTATTTGCTTGGTTTAAATTTTAGGACTGATGTAAATCATTTTTAAAAACAAGAGACACTGCTACTTTCGAATAAACTAAAAAATAGAAGAAATGAAAAATAACGCTATAGTATTAGTGGTAACGATATTACTACCTTTTTATGTTATTTGTCAAAATATTAAAAACATTGATGAAATATCACCGTTTAGCGAAGGTTTGGCGGCCGTAAGAAAAGGTAATCAATGGGGCTTTATCAATGAAGAGGGTAGTTTGGTCATCGATTTCCGCAAGGATGTCCATTGGGATAAAAATGCGGATACTTCTCAATCGGATGTCTCCGGTGTACGCTATCCAATGTTTAAAGAGGGAAGGTGTCTGATTACCAAAAAAGTTGAGGATGGTATTCCCTTGTACGGATTCATGGATACGAAAGGTAATACAGTCATTGAGCCTCAATTTTTAAATGTGTACCCGTTCAATGATGGCTATACTACCGCTGTTTTATTTGATAAAACGCTCAAAGGTGAGAACGAATTTAAGCTCAAAATATATGATTTTAAGTTCTTTGATGTGCTTTTGGATACTTCTGGTGAGATTGATGAATATTTTGACCGCAGGTATGGTATTCAAATGACGAAAAGAAGATATGAATTACCGGATATCGGAGTAAAACGGCTGACAGATGGTTTAATTGCGGTACATACGAAGGATCAGGGTTGGGAAATTCGACAATTAACACTAGAGAATTAGAAAATGGAACGGTTAAAAAATAAAGTTGCCATTATCACAGGAGGCGCTGGAGGAATAGGAATGGCAACTGCAAAATTGTTTTTGGCAGAAGGAGCCAAAGTGGTAATTGTGGATATCAGCAAAGATTTGCTGGAAGAAGCCGGCCAGAAGTTAAATCATGAAAATCTTTCGTATTGTGTCGCTGACGTCTCCAAAGTTGATGATACTAAAAAGTATGTTGAACATACGTTAAAGGTTCACGATAAAATAGACATCTTTTTTGCCAATGCAGGTATTGAAGGTACTTCAAAACCTATTGCCGAATATCCGGATGAAATATTCGATAAGGTCATTGCCGTAAACCAGAAAGGGGTATGGTTAGGTTGCAAGTACGTTATTCCCAAAATGAAGGAGGGAGGCAGCGTCATGATAACTTCTTCAGTGGCCGTCCTCAAAGGTTTTGGCGGATTGGGAGCATATGTCGCCACTAAACATGCTGTTGTTGGAATTATGCGAGTCGCCGCGTTGGAGAACGCCGGACGGAAAATTCTTGTGAATACCATACATCCCGGACCCGTAAACAACGATATGATGCGTCGAATAGAAAAGGACATGTCTCCAAATAGTCCAACCGAGGTTATGAAAGGTTTTGAAGCCTCCGTGCCTTTTGGGCGATATGCCGAGTCGCAGGAAATTGCACAGACTGCCTTGTTTTTGGCTTCCGAAGAAAGCAAATATATAACTGGCCGTACACACGTCGTTGATGGGGGTATGCTAACCGCTTAACCATACACTTGTTGAATAGATGAAAACAAAAATAGTCCTATTGCTTTTGGTCTTTTTAGGGTGGAATTGCAAGCAAAATTCTGAAACCAAAAAGCCCAAAGTAAAAGATGCAAAGCAAGAAGTCCAGACCGTTGCCAAAGTATCTCCGGTCATCAAGGAGTTGGCAGAATTTGCCGATTTAACGCTTACTGATTCTACTAATGTGAATGAATTGATTTTATTTAAAGAAATCGATACCAGCGGTTCTGTGACAGAGATTGAAATGGCGAAAGCCGTATTATTATATAAAAAAATGATGAAGAAGGAGCTAGTGAATTCGCTTCCGATATTTGAAATTAAAAATACTAAAACTGCTATTCTGCCTATTCAAGGTGTTGGATTTGGCGGTGCTATTTGGGCAAAGGTATTGGTGGATAGAACTACCTTTGAAATCAAAAAAATAGCCTTTGAACACCAAGCGGAATCTGAAGGTTATGGGAATGCTATAAACCAATCGCATTTTGAGAATCAATTCGTGGGCACTAAAATAAATCTTGACCAAAATACCTT
>JBARUM010000176.1:0-7134 GCA_049645725.1 Maribacter sp. | reverse complement strand
ACGCAAAGGATAGTCCTTTATTGCGTTCCAACAAATTTGACACAATGATAGATTTGGGTTGTTTTTTTCTTAAAAGGTTGCGCCAATAGTCTATTATATCTTTAGTTTTTTCTTAAGCTTTAAAGAGACCTAGTTCATTATCTTTGCAACTTTATTCTTAGCATTTGAAATTTACATTACACAAGACAGATCTATCAAGTAAAGCCAGGGCCGGTACCTTGGTAACCGATCATGGTAGTATAGAGACACCAATATTTATGCCTGTTGGAACAGTCGCTTCTGTAAAAGGGGTTCACCAAAAGGAATTGCGAGAGGAAATTAAGCCGGATATTATACTCGGAAATACCTACCATCTATTTTTAAGGCCAAAGACCCAAATATTGCAACAAGCGGGCGGGCTGCACAAATTCATGGGCTGGGATAAAAATATCCTGACAGATAGTGGTGGCTATCAGGTCTATTCACTTTCGGCAAATCGTAAGATCAAGGAAGAAGGTGTAAAGTTCAAATCGCATATAGATGGCTCCACACATTTATTCACACCTGAAAATGTAATGGAGATACAACGGGTAATAGGTGCCGACATCATTATGGCCTTTGACGAATGTACACCCTACCCGTGTGACTATAATTACGCGAAACGCTCTATGCATATGACACATAGGTGGTTGGATCGCTGCATAGCCCATTTGGATAAAACACCACTTACCTATAATTATTCTCAGAGCTCTTTCCCAATTGTGCAGGGTTCTACGTACAAGGACTTAAGAAGGCGATCAGCAGAATATATTGCAAACGCCGGTGCGGAAGGAAACGCGATAGGCGGACTATCTGTAGGGGAACCTGCTGAAGAAATGTATGGTATGACCGAGGTTGTTTGTGAAATACTACCAGAGGACAAACCTAGATATTTAATGGGTGTTGGAACCCCAATAAACATTTTAGAAAATATTGCTTTGGGAATAGATATGTTTGATTGCGTGATGCCAACTAGAAATGCACGTAACGGAATGCTTTTTACTGCTCACGGTACCATTAATATCAAAAATAAAAAGTGGGAAGATGATTTCTCCGTGTTGGATGAAATGGGCACCACGTTCGTGGACAAAGAATATTCAAAGGCCTATTTAAGACATCTATTTGCTGCTAATGAGTATCTTGGGAAGCAAATAGCAACAATACACAATCTTGGTTTTTACCTCTGGTTGGTGCGGGAAGCTAGAAACCATATTTTGGCGGGTGATTTTCTAGAGTGGAAAACGGTTATGGTGAAACAAATGGACAAAAGACTATAATGCTTTCGATTATAGATAAATATATACTTAAACGTTATCTGGCCACTTTTGCCGTAATGTTGTTGTTGTTTATTCCCATAGGGATCATGGCCAATCTTGCGGAGCAAATTGGCAAGATGATAGATAATGAGGCTCCCCTAAACGAGATTCTGGTCTATTACATGAATTTCACCATTTATATAGGAAGTCTACTTTTTCCTATTTTCCTTTTTCTATCGGTAATCTTTTTTACGTCTAAGCTTGCCAACAATACGGAAATCGTAGCAATCTTAAGTTCGGGTGTTTCTTATGGTAGATTTCTAAGACCTTATTTGATCGGCGCGACATTAATCGCCATTTTAATGTTCTTTATGACCATGTTCATTGTGCCAAAGGCGAGTGTGGGATTCAACGAATTTATATATAAATACTTGAAAAAAGGAAAGCAGGATAGAATTACCAATAACATCTTTAATCAACTTAACGAAACTGATTTTATTTACATAAGTAGTTTTGACCCAGCGAGACAATTAGGTCATAATTTCACTTTTGAAAGATTCACTAGTAATAATGAGCTGGATTTTAAGATTTCCGCAGCAAATATACGTTGGGTAGAAAAGGATAGTAGTTACAGGCTAACATCTTACAAGAAAAGAACTATAAAAGGAGATACTTCTATTTTGGAGAGCAAAAGACGCTTAGATACGTTATTTACCTTTAAAATTGATGACCTAACTCCTGTTTCCTACGTAGCAGAGACCAAAAACCTTTATGAGTTGGATAAATTCATTGAAGTTCAAAAAAGAAAAGGGGCTTCGAACATTAATACCTACATCTTGGTAAAATACAAAAGATGGGCCTTGCCTCTTACCGCATTTATTCTAACCATAATTGCCGTAGCCGTATCTTCTGTAAAACGTAGGGGAGGCATGGGCATTAATTTAGCGTTTGGAATTCTGGTTGCATTTATTTTTATCTTTTTTGATAAAGTATTTGGAACATTGGCGGAGCAGTCTGGATTTTCTCCCCTTTTAGCAGTTGTAATTCCCAATGTAATATTTGGCTTGCTTGCTTTTTATCTACTACAAAATGCAAAAAGATAAAATAGGCAACTTTATCCACCTTCATTTTATCGTTTTTATTTGGGGCTTCACTGCAATTCTTGGTAAACTTATTTCCATAGATTCGCTTCCCTTGGTTTGGTACCGCATGGGTCTTGCTACGCTATTCATTTTGGTTTACATAGGTGTTGCAAAATTTAGTGTAAGAATAGATAAGAAAACTTTAGTTTGGTTGGCCGTTGCAGGTATTGTAGTTGCTCTACATTGGGTTACCTTTTTTCTCGCTATCAAAGTCTCTAATGTTTCGGTGGCTCTGGCAATGATGTCGACTGGAGCTTTTTTTACCGCGCTAATGGAACCTTTTTGGTATGGTAGAAAAATAATTTGTTATGAGATAATGTTCGGGTTACTGGTAATAATTGGACTGTATCTTATATTTCGTGTGGAAAGCAAATATGCCTACGGTATGGGTATTGCTTTACTATCCGCTTTTTTGGCGGCAGTTTTTTCCCTTATCAACGGCAAGCTTGTTAAATCTCATAGACCTTCAATAATCTCTTTTTATGAACTAGGCATCGGTGTCTTCTTTTTATCCGTTGTTTTAGGAATTAACGGGAAATTTAATACTGATTTTTTTATTATAGCTAAGATGGATTGGGTCTATTTATTCATTTTAGCACTTATTTGCACGGCATACGCATTTATCGCATCGGTAAAAATAATGAGAGTTTTAACCCCTTATACAGTGATGCTTACAACTAATTTGGAACCAGTTTATGGTATCCTTTTGGCCTGGTTTATTTTTGGTGCGGATGAAAAGATGAATCCTTTATTCTATGTAGGGGCCATTATAATACTACTAACCGTTATAGCAAACGGAATTTTAAAGAATAGGAAGATATAAGAGGTTACCGCTTAAAGTTCTATATTTGCCCTGACCAAAAAACAAAAGCTTTTTACTATGGAATATTTGGATTTTGAACTTCCAATTAAGGAATTGGAGGAGCAATTGGACAAGTGCATGATTATTGGGGAGGAGAGTGATGTTGACGTTACCGAAACCTGTAAACAGATTGAAAAAAAACTTGCTGAGACCAGAAAAGAGATTTACAAGAACCTTACTGCTTGGCAAAGGGTGCAATTATCCAGGCATCCCAACAGACCTTATACTTTAGATTACATTAAAGCAATTTGTGAAGATACTTTTTTGGAGCTTCATGGGGATAGAACCGTTAAAGATGACAAGGCTATGATAGGCGGTCTGGGAAAGATCGGTGATCAAAGTTATATGTTCATAGGGCAACAAAAGGGATATAATACAAAAACTAGACAGTATCGTAATTTTGGTATGGCAAATCCTGAAGGGTATAGAAAGGCACTTCGTTTAATGAAATCTGCCGAGAAATTTGGTATTCCGGTCGTTTGTCTTATTGATACTCCAGGTGCATATCCTGGAATTGAGGCGGAGGAACGTGGACAAGGTGAGGCCATAGCAAGGAATATTTTGGAAATGACCCGTCTTAAGGTACCTATAATAGTTGTAATCATAGGAGAAGGCGCCTCGGGAGGTGCATTGGGTATAGGAGTCGGGGATAAGGTTCTTATGCTAGAAAATACATGGTACTCCGTTATTTCTCCGGAATCTTGCTCTTCCATTTTATGGAGAAGCTGGGAATATAAAGAAAGAGCGGCAGACGCTTTAAAACTGACCGCTACCGATATGAAAAAATTGAAACTTATTGATGAAATTGTGCGGGAACCTGAGGGAGGTGCTCATTCCAATAGAGAGAAAACCTTTGAAATCGTAAAGAATAAAATTTCATCTAATTTTGAAGAATTACAAAAGTTATCACCAAAAGAACTAGTGAAACAGCGTATGGAAAAATATGCAGAAATGGGGGTTTTTAACGGTTGATACACCGTTTTAGCAACCTCAGAAAAAACCGAAGACATTAATCTTCGGTTTTTTTTTCTTATCAACATAAAATCGTAACTTATTAACAGGCAATTGTTAGTCAACTGTGAACATCCTAAAGGAAGGATTTCATGTTAACTTAAGGTTAATTGCATATTTTCGTAGCCATGGAAAACACACAACCTTTAATTGGTCGTAAGATTGATAAATCTACTATCATCAACCTTGAGAGAGGAAAAATACCACCTCAAGCAGTTGATTTAGAGGAAGTTGTACTGGGAGCTATGATGATTGATAAAAAAGGAGTGGATGAAGTAATAGACATCCTACATCCAGATGTCTTCTACAAGGACGCGCATAGATTCATTTATGAAGCAATCTTTGTTTTGTTCGAGGAATCGCAACCAGTAGATTTATTAACCGTTTCTGCCCAATTGAAGAAAGCTGGCAGATTAGAGGTGGCCGGAGGTGATTTTTACCTAATAAAGTTAACTCAAAAGGTTGCTTCTTCTGCCCATATTGAGTTTCATGCCCGTATTATTTTACAGAAGTTTATTCAACGTAGTTTAATCAAGATTTCAAATGAGATTATTGAGGATGCTTACGATGAAGGAACCGATGTTTTTGATTTGTTGGACCATGCAGAATCTAAATTATATGACGTTACCCAGGGTAATCTAAAAAGATCTGCGGAAACCGCTCAAAATTTGGTGATACAGGCCAAGAAAAGAATTGAAGAAATAGCCAATAAAGATGGTTTAAGCGGCATTCCAACTGGTTTTGACAAGGTGGATAAGCTTACCTCCGGTTGGCAACCTAGTGATTTAATTATTGTGGCTGCAAGACCAGGTATGGGAAAAACGGCACTTACCCTCTCTATGGCTAGAAACATGGCCGTAAATAATGATATTCCCGTAGCTTTCTTTTCTTGTGAAATGTCTTCTGTACAGTTGATTACACGTTTAATTTCATCTGAAACTGGCCTATCTTCAGAAAAACTCCGAACCGGTAAATTGGAAAAGCATGAATGGGAACAATTAAACGTTAAAGTAAAGGCACTTGAAAAAGCACCACTCTTTATAGATGATACGCCCTCACTCTCTATTTTTGATCTTCGTGCTAAGGCTAGGAGGTTAGCTTCCCAGCATGGTATTAAGTTAATCATAATAGATTATTTACAGTTAATGACTGCTGGTGGTAGCCAAAAAGGGGGGAATAGGGAACAGGAGATTTCAACGATTTCCAGAAACTTAAAAGCTTTGGCCAAAGAACTTAATGTACCGGTAATTGCGCTGTCCCAACTTTCTCGTGCTGTCGAAACAAGAGGCGGTAGTAAAAGACCTATCCTTTCAGATTTAAGGGAATCTGGGGCAATTGAGCAGGATGCCGATATTGTATCCTTTATATACAGGCCAGAATATTACAAGATTGATGAATGGGATGACGAAGAACGTACACCTACGCAGGGGCAGGCGGAATTTATAGTAGCCAAACACCGAAATGGTGGGTTGGATAATATCCGATTAAAGTTTATCGGAAACCTTGGTAAGTTTGATAATCTAGATGATTTTGATTCGCCTTTCGAATTCCAATCAAAGATGAACGCAAATGAAGCAAACCCATTCTTAACCAAAAATCTACCAAGTACAGATGAAGCTTTTGGAAGTTCCCTAAATGATGGTTTTAGTCCTGATGATGATAATGATGTGCCTTTTTAAAGTTAATAATGATAACAGCATACCCTGACATTTGAGGAAATAAAATTTAATTTCCCCCTTCTTACAACCAACAAGAAGACACGCCGAACAGGATTGCAAAGCTTTAGGTGTGTTTCTCTTAAAAGGAAGTATTCAATACATAAGTCTTCTGTATTACCAATTTTTTAACTAGCATCAAAATATATTCTTTGATTTTTCCGTTAACTTTGAATAAACGCCCACAAAGTTTTATTCATGCGAAATAGCTTTTTCTGTTTTCTTTTTATTCTATTCTCATTACCTATTTCAGCCTCGTCCATTCTTATTCCAATGGATGCGGATGGGCAAAAGAATCATTTAAAGGCTTATGGTATAACATATTGGATACTTGCCAAACAGCAGAAAGTACAGTGGCTGTTAAATTATAGAGGAGGTTCTTTTTTGTTGCCCGATGGCGAGAGTATCAGAAAGGAATGTCAAATAAGAGGTGTCTCGTTTGAAGTCTTATCGGATGGTCAAGCGAATGCTATTTTAGATGAAATTAGCAGCCCGTCTAAAAACCAAGATGCGGTTATATTGGAGAAAGCTCCAAAAATAGCAGTGTATTCTCCAAAAGGTAACCAACCATGGGATGATGCCGTGACCATGGCGCTCACCTATGCCGAGATTCCTTATGTAACAATCTATGATGAAGAGGTGTTGAACGATAAATTGGCGCTATACGATTGGCTTCATTTACATCATGAAGATTTTACGGGACAGTATGGTAAATTTTATGGAGCATATAGAGCGACACCTTGGTATATTGATGGGAAAAAAGAAGCTGAGGAATTGGCAAACAAGCTAGGGTTTGATAAGGTTTCTCATGAGAAAGGAGCTGTTGCGTCAAAGATCAGGAATTACGTAATTGGTGGCGGTTTTATGTTCGCTATGTGTTCGGCTACCGATAGTTTTGATATTGCTTTAGCGGCCGATGGAGTTGATATCTGTGAGCCTATGTTTGACGGTGACGCTTCAGATCCCAATTATCAAGCAAGTATTGATTATTCCAAAACTTTTGCTTTTAGGGATTTTACATTAGAAAGAAGTCCTTTGAAGTATGAGTTCTCTTCTATTGATATGACGAATAAAAGAGGTAATGTACCCAAATAGTCTGATTACTTTTCTTTAATGGATTTTTCTGCAAA
>JBARUM010000175.1:0-2602 GCA_049645725.1 Maribacter sp. | reverse complement strand
CATTTGGAATGCGTTTTCAAAAGTACTCCCTTCTTTGAATTCATGGTCTTCTTTATTATCCTTTAGCATTGGATATAAATATCCACTAATTCTGTAATAACTTAAATTCTCTAATAAATGGATTGCTTTTGCTTCGTTCTTAACAATTAAACCTCTTTTTTTTAATCTGTCTAATTGCTCTTGATATGTTAACGGAGGTTTGTTATATATCTTCAAATGGAATTGGTATAAAATAAATTACCACTCCTGATACGCATGACAATCATAGGCGGGAGTGGTTTGTTGTTTACAAATATACGACATATTTGTTGTTTATCACACACAAACAAAAAATTTTTGATAAAATTTAACACTATTTAACGAACAACTAATTGATTTTCATAATATTAAGTATTTAAAAATGAGAAAATGATTTTACTTCCGACTGTCAGTAATTTGCCTTCCCTCGAAAAAAAATAAAGTATTCAGTATGTCAATGAACGTCTGAACTGATTTAAAAGTACAGTTGGCAACAAAGGTAACCGTTGCGCAAGCTTAAATTTTGAATAGAATCAACACAATATAAGCCTCTTTAAGAGGCTTTTTTCTTGTTGGATCAGTATTGGAAGGTGAATTTTTGAAGCCTTACAAAGGCTAAGAACAGATCGTGAACAACACTTTTCACAAAGACCTTAAAAGCAAGTTGCCCCGCTCCACTTTTTGTGCGTTTTTGAAGGAATTTCAGGTACTTCTTCAGGTTATAGGCAATGGCGGATAGGTGCATCACCTTGTTCGCCTATTCAAGGCCTATCGTGTTTATCCTGCGCATGCCCATGAACTGTGTAAGCGTGCCGAAAACGGGTTCCACCGTACTCTGCCTTTTACCCTTCATGTACCTGCCCTGTTGACTTTCCACCCTTGCGATGTTCCTCTCGTATTCCTCGTCGATATCATAACCGATAAAATAGAGGATATCCAAGCGCATACTGCTATGGACGATCAAGTTCCTGTCACTGATGATATTTTCAAGATACCCCACCAGACAAAGCTTGAAGAACACCATAGGGTCGATGCTCTTCTGGCCGCTATCGCCATAATATCCCTTGGTGAGCGGATAGAGGAAATCCAGGTCCAACACCTCTTTTAACCGCCTGTAAAAATTGGTGTCCGGTACACGGTCGCTCAACTGAAAATGTGCGAAAAGTTTCTCTTGATAATCCTTCTTGCCTTGCATACCTAAAGTTACGATCGATCTTCCGATCTACAATGATCCCAAAGGACTCTTTTCGCTAACTTGTGCAATAGGCACACTGTATATAAAGAATAAGCGAAATTGAACTGATTTCAAGGATTTTGGCTCGAATCTAACTATGTTCTCAACCGAAAGTTTCGTGCATCAAAATTGCCTACTTTTCTTATACTAATCGATGGCTCCATTTTGGAAGTGATTCGTTTTTGGTGTATATTTACATCAAATAAATGAATTATGGCAAGACAAAGTATATCATTCACAAAGCCAAACGATGAATGGCTGAAAACTCAAGTGGATAAAAAAGAATATTCTAGCAAGAGTGAACTCGTAAATGACTTGATTAGACAAGCCCGAAAACAACAAGTTGAAATTAACTGGATTCGCGCTAAATTGGAGAAAGCCGAAAATAGCGGTTTTTCAAGTGAAAGTAAAAATGAAATTTTAGCTCAGTCAAAGTCTTTGCTTAATGACCAAATATAGATTAAGCAATGAAGCGAAAAATGACTTGATACGAATTCATCATTATGGGGTTAAAAAATTTGGAGTGAGTCAAGCTGACAAATATTTTAAATCATTTTTTAAATATCTCGAAATTATTGCTCAAAGACCTTTTTCATTCGAATCGGTTGACTATATAAAAAAAGACTACAGACGCTGTGTGTGTGGAGTTGATAGCATTTATTTTAAAGTAAATGAATATATTGTAGAAATAATGGCAATTGTTGGAAGGCAAGATTTGAATGAAAAACTGTAACCTGAATTAATAAAAACTGTTGCCAAGGATGGAACATTGACACAAGCCACTTATCGATAAAAAACGAATCATTATAAGCTTCTTTGAAAAGCTTTTTCTTGTAATTTCAGTATTGAGGAGTCAATCTTTGTTGTTCCAAAAAAACCAAAAACAAGTCTTGTACGACACTTTTAAGAAATACCATGAAAGCAAGCTGCCCCGCCTCGCTCTTCGAACGTTTTTAGATGATTTTCAAATACTTTTTCAGGTTATAGGTGAATGGCGAGAGGTGCACGCACTTGTTGGCCTGTTTTATTCCGATCGAGTTGATCTTGCGCATGCCCATGAATTGGGTCAGGGTCCCAAACAGGCTCCACCGTACGCTGCCTTCTGTCCTTTATGTACCTTCCTTACTATACTCCCGTTCGATATTCCTTTGATATTCGACCCTATAGGCTGAACACTGATGTTTATCTCCTGCTCACTCCTACCCAGGCAACCACCACACATTGGGCAATTGGTACAGACATGTTTTCTGGTACAGTACTCTTTTTCATGTACTTTGTTCAATGTTCCAAGAACACCATGGTAAAAGAAATCACCTTTTCTTGCGGATATAGATAATGGTCCTGGCTATA
>JBARUM010000174.1:0-2311 GCA_049645725.1 Maribacter sp. | reverse complement strand
CCTATTCTGCCGATATAGGAACAATTTTCAAACCCAATAACAAATTGGTTATAAATGCCGCATTGTGGAGTTTATTTCTTGAACAAGAATTTGTTTATGTAGGTGATGCGGCAATCGTTGAGCCAAGCGGAAAAACACGTAGAATTGGAGCAGATTTTGGATTTAGATATCAACTAACAGATTGGCTGTATGCAAATGCAGATATCAACTATACACTGGCTAGAAGTACTGAAGAACCAGATGGACAAGACTTTATACCTCTGGCACCAGATTTAACATCAGCCGGCGGACTCTCTTTCGTTAATATCAGAAACTTTTCTGGTAGTTTAAATTACAGATATATAAAAGATAGACCAGCAAATGAAGATAATTCAATTATTGCAGAAGGCTACCTTATATCTGATTTGAATATAAATTATACGCTGAATAATTGGACTTTTGGTGTAATTGTTGAAAATTTATTCGATCAAGAATGGAATGAAACCCAATTTGCAACGGAAAGTAGATTGTTCAACGAACCGAATTCAGTTGAAGAAATTCACTTTACTCCAGGAACTCCATTTTTTATAAGAGGTAAAATTCAAGTAAACTTTTAAATAATTAGTATTGATCTGAAAAAATGTAGTGAATAATTAATTGCTGCTATTATTCACTACATTCTTTTGTGATGTTACAGTATTACGAAAGTTCATCACGAATGAACGTTTAATAAAAAAGTAAGTGAGATTTGCAGTTTTATCATAAAAGTCAAAACCTATATTCAGGTAAAAACATATCGAAGAAGCAGAATTAAAAAACAAAAACAAAGCTGCTCAATTAAAAGAAACTATGTTCTGTTGATTGCACTTTGAAAAATGTATAAATGAAAGTTGTACTAAGACTGAAGATCTCTTTAATTTAAATTGAATCATCAATCTACGGGAATTTAAAAATAATATTTTATCAATGGCCGTAATAGTAGCCGTAGATTTGGTAAATGAAGAGACCAATACCTGCAATCACCAGATACGTATTGGCCGCCTTATAAAAAGCTCCGAAACTCTTTTTTGATTTCCATTGCATAATAATAAAAACAATAGGTATTAAGGCTAAAATTTGCCCTAGCTCTACCCCAACATTAAAGCTAACTATTTTAGCTAAAAAATCAGAATTACCAACATCAAAGGACTGTAATCGTGTTGAGAGGCCAAAACCGTGTATCAAACCGAAAATAAAAACCATCAATAGCAAATTGGGTGATTTTACCTTAAAATATTCTTCAAATCCACCCAAATTTTCAAATCCTTTATACAAAACACTTAAAGCAATAACCGCATCAATTAGGTGTTCATTGGCTTTGATACCTAAATAGGTTGCTCCAATTAAAGTAATACTGTGACCGAGGGTAAATACGCTAATGAATTTTACAATATCCTTAAAACCAGTCAAGTAAAAAATAACACCAGCTAAAAATAATAGGTGATCATAACCGGTCACCATATGTTTGGCTCCAACATAGATGTAAGAGAGGAGGCCACCATTATTCAATATTTCCTGATCCTCATTGCTAACCCCATGCGCCATTACTAAAAGCGGAAAAAGTAATAATAGGAAACTTAGAAGATGTCTTCTTGTCATTATTTCTTTTTATTGAACCAAAAAAATAATAGCCCAACCAATAAAAGGCTACAGGCCCAGTAAGTCCAATAGGGAATTCCACCTTCATCCTCATGCTCATGAGTATGGGTATCTTCTCCGTGTGCATGGGTTACTTGAAATGTCAATGTGGTCCAATTTGATTCGTGTGTAAATCCTTCTTCTTCGGTCTTTACCAAATGAATGGTCTGTAAATACCATATGCCATCGGCTGTTAGTTCAGCGGTCATGAGACCTTCAGCATCGGTTCGTAATTGTTGACCAACGGTGTGCGTATGGGTTTCAGTCCCTCCTTCTGTATCGTGACTATGTTCTTCAGTCCCTTCAGCATGGCTATGGTTATTTTCGGTGGAATCACCATGGCTATGTTCAGCTTGGTCACCATGACTATGCTTTGTTGTTTCGTCCTTGTGGCTGTGTCGTTCTTCCTCAGTAGTATCATAACGGTGCTCTGCATTCTCAGCATCGTGACTGTTGTCGCTCTCAGCAGCCTCATCATGACCATGCCCGTGTTGATCTTGGTCACCTTGTGCCTGTCCATTTTCGAGCGCTTTAAAATTAGCATACACCAATTGGTTCGCCAGAGGTTCGCCATTAAAAAGTAGTTTGACGCGTAGTTTATCCCCCGTGTTTAAATCATACGGATTCTCAAGCGGAACTAATTCAATCGGATACC